>JAUYTA010001017.1 GCA_030695265.1 Bacteroidota bacterium | reverse complement strand
TGTAAACGCCTGGGGCGAGCTGTACCTTCTTCCGCTCTTTTTTGGATTAGCAGGGCTTGGTTTTCTTTTCGTGCTTCGTATTGTACTAAGCGGGGCCCCTTACGTTCCGTCAACCAATCCTTTAGTTTATAAGAAACTCATGAAGACAGGAGTTCCGGCTATTGCAACAGTAATTGAGGCTGATCCGCAAACTCATATGCTCCATTATCGGATCGACAAGGAGCCCCGAATGCCGACAACAGTCTTGGCTGATTTTATATCATTAGAGGGTACATTTCCTGACTGGAACCCTACTCAAGACGATGTTAAAATGAAAAAAGGTGATCAATTTCGTGCTTATCTGCATTCGCTAAAACCTACGAAGGACTTCTACATCGATTTCAACAACAAGGTAGGTAATAACCCAAAAGTCCAATCCCTGCAAGAAGAGGAGGAATCCTACGAAAAAGATGAAAAAGAAATGGTTGACCAACTTACAAACTTTGTTAATACATGTTCGCCCTATTTATCACCAGAAAGTTTAGCGGATATTAAAAATTTAATGGAGGAAGACGAAGTTTCTTTGGCCTTTGAAAAGCTGGTGGCCAAAATCATTAACTTACCCAAACCACTTCCAGCTGCGATACAAACCATCAATTGGGATGATTGCTCTGAACTCGGCGTAAAATTGGGGCTTGACGAAGAATCTGTCGATGACCCCAGATTTTGGAAGAGGTTTCAGGCATTTAAGAAGGAGCTAAAATGATCTTATTTTATTGGCAATCAATATTTATTCATGCTATGCTGCGACATCATCCGGAGAGGTTCAGCTTCAGCAACCGTACCAGTCCGATCAGAATTATCCCAATCCGTTTAATCCCACTTCAACAATTGGCTATTCGATTCCAAAAACGAGCCTGGTGAATATCATCGTATACGACCTGTATGGAAAGGAAATCAAAGTTCTGGTGAATGAAGAAAAGGACCCGGGACACCATGAGATTGTTTTCGACCGCAAAGACTTTGCAAGCGGAATTTATTTCTACACGCTCCGGACGGCAGGATTTAGCCAAAGTAAAAAAATGATTATGATGAAGTAGTATATGGAAATTGATCATAAAAAAACCAGGGTTTATCGCCCTGGTTTTTTACTTTATGCCTCTTCAATGAATGATTATTCCTGATACATTGTCGGCTTTTTCCATCATTAAGTGTATTTACAGACTTATTGTCGGTTTTATCCAACATTGTAAGGAGTTGCAATTAAATCTTAAATGATTTCTCAAGCCTGAACAATTCCCTTCGATGAAAAACCTTATTTCCCAAGGTAACCTTAGTAGAAATGGAAGATAGAAGAAATCTAACCTTATTACCTTCTTGATTTACAGATAGATTAATAAAATTGAATCCGGTGGTGATTATGATTGCTACTAAGGTTTCTAAATGGGTAATAAGGTATTCTATATACAACAACAATGGCATTTCAAGAATAATTGGATACTTCGACTCTGCTCCACGTTTGCATCTGCCTGTCCCGATGAATTTTGGGAAGGGGTAAATGGTACTGAGCTTGCAACTCTGCAGGCTCTTAACTATCAACATTTGCTGATTTTCTCTGGAACTTATTTGCATTACAAACGCAAAACCATTAACCCCTAGTTTCCGCTGCGCTCAAACGAGGGGCAGTGCAGGTAAAAAGACCGTCTCAAAACACAAACAGAGACGATCTTTTTTTTTGAGTTTACAATTAAATGAAATTATTTTGAATAAATTGCACCTGCCAGCTAAAACCCCTAAATAGATCTATGAAAATCGTTCAAATTATCTTTCCACGCGAATTACTGCTTTTGTATCTGATCGCAGGATTTCAATGTTGTGCAAGTTATTCCGGTCAGGCCCAGGGTAAAGACAGTCCGCAATGGGGAGAAAAGCATACCCGGAATATGGTTTCCGGTGAAACAGGTTTGCCGGCAACATTTAATATCGAAACCGGTGAGAATGTATTATGGTCAGCTTCTCTTGGAAGTCATGGTTATGCAACCCCGGTAATTTCCGGCGGAAAGGTTTTAATTGGCGCAAACAACGCGGACGAACGCGATCCCCGCCACAAGGGAGACCGTGGCGTATTACTCTGCCTGAACGAATCGGACGGCAACTTATGCTGGCAATTGGTTGTTCCGCGCATTGAAGGTGACAGGCACAACGACTGGCCTATGATTGGAATTTGTTCTCCGCCAACCGTTGAAGAAAATCGTGTTTATGTGCTTACCAACCGTTCAGAAGTACTCTGCCTCGACCTGAATGGACAGGCCGATGGAAACGACGGGACTTTTCAGGGAGAGGGATGGTACATGGCTCCTTCAGGCGAATTCCCGTATGAAGTAACTTTAAAAGATGCGGATATAATCTGGATGTACGATTTAAAACTGGAATTGGGATTGAGCCCGCACGATTCACCACACGCTTCCATTTTGATCGATGGAGACTTTCTTTACCTTAACACTTGCAATGGCGTTAATTATAAGCATCTTGAAACCACAGCAATAAATGCACCCAGTCTAATAGCACTGGATAAGAAAACGGGAAGGCTGGTTGCAAAAGACAATGAACATTTTGGCCCCCGGATTTTTCACTCCTCCTGGTCTTCGCCGGCAATGGGAACAGTTAACGGACAAAAACAGGTTTTTTTTGCTGGTCCTGATGGGATTATCTATGCATTCGAAGCGCTTTCCCATCCGGCATCACGCGAACAGGTCCAAAAGTTCAATAAAATCTGGCAATTCGACTGCGACCCGACAGCGCCAAAAACAAATATTCATGCTTACCTGAATAACAGAAAAGAGGGCCCAAGTATTTCATTTGGAATGCCTGTGTTTTATGAAAATCGAATCTATGTTACCGTGGGTGGGGATATTTGGTGGGGAAAAAAAGATGCATGGCTTAAATGTATTGATGCCACAAAAAAAGGCAATATAACTGACACTGGTCAAATCTGGTCATACGCACTTGGGCAACCTTCCGCATCAACACCTGCAATTTCAAATGGATTAATCTATGTTACCGACTGCGGTAAAAATCTGCATTGCGTTGATGTTGAAAACGGCAATCCCTATTGGACACATAAGCTTCAAATGGATTCATGGAGTTCTGCTTTGGTTGCCGACAAGAAAGTATATGTTGGTTCGCGCGGAAGCGATTTTTGGATTCTCGAAGCAGGTGAAAAATTAAAGGTATTGTATTCCACAAAATTGGATAGTCCGATTCACTCAACTCCTGTTGCTTCAAACGGGGTAATGTATATTTCAACCATGAATAAACTTTATGCGATAAAACAGTGAATATGCCCGGTATTATTTCTTCAAAATCTTCAATAACAAATCAAAAGCCGGTTCTGCCATTCCACCGTGGTCGAAACCATCCAATTCGTACAGAGTAGTTTTTTTGTGGCCTGAAATCTTCATCATTCGCCACAAGTAGGCATTTTCTTCGTAGCGGCCCAGCATTTCCAACTCACGGTCGCCGGTAATCAGATACAGCGGAGGAGCATCGGCGCGAACATGAAAAAGAGGTGCAAATTCATCAACCAAAGGCTGAGTATCCGCAATGCCGCGTTCTTTGCGAATGATAAAATGAGTGATCATTTGCCCGCTGAATGGCACCAGTTTCTGAATCGAATTGGCATCAATACCATAAGCAGCTAAATAATGCTTGTCGAGCCCAATCATGCAGGCCAGGTAACCACCGGCTGAATGACCTGAAACGACAATCTTCTTCGGATCGCCTCCGTATTTGCTGATATTTTTGAAAACCCACGCAACTGCAGCAGCGGCATCATCGATAAATGCAGGACTTTTAACTTTTGGACTTAACCGGTAATTCACTGTAACAATGGCCACCTTTTTATTCTTCAGGCGCTCCGGAATGTGTTTTTCGCCGCCGGTTAAACCACCACCATGAAACCAGACCACTGTGGTAAAACTGTCCACATTTTCAGGAAAGTAAATATCCAGTTTACAACGCTCTTTCATGTATTCGTCGAGGTTTTCGCCTGAACGATAGGAAATATTGCTTTCGGTTTTATAAGTGATTGTTTGGGCTTGTATGGCAATTACAAAGCCGATGAAAAATAAGGTGAGTTGAAAAATCCGTGTCATTTGCTTTCGTTTTCGTTTGGCTAAAGATAAAATATTTTGCATGGAACTGCATGAAACGAAGTGATCCGATCTTTGGTGAAAATCGGATCACTTGTACAGAGTTTTAGTGAGCGGGTGACTTTGAGTCACCCGCTCACTTTGCTATAACTATGTGCTTTTAGCCTCCGAAGCGCAACCTTCCTTGTATTCCGCAATAATGCTTTTCACCATTTGTGGCGAAACGCGTCCATATACTTTATCGCCGACCATCACTACAGGAGCCAGTCCGCATGCACCCACGCAGCGCAGACAGTTGAGCGAAAATTTATTATCGGGTGTCGATTGTCCGACTTCGATGCTTAGCTGGCGTTTAAATTCGGCAAGAACTTGTTCTGATCCGCGCACGTAACACGCCGTTCCCATACAAATCGAAATCGGGTGTTCGCCCATCGGGATCATGGTAAAAAAGGAATAGAAGGTTACCACTCCATAAACTTTGGCCACTGAGATATTCAGTTCTTTGGCAATCACTTCCTGCACCTCAGCAGGCAAATAGCCAAGTTTCCCCTGAGTCTGGTGCAAAACGTTGATCAGTTCACTTCCCTCATTCCTGAAATCGGAACAAACCTGCTGGATGATTCCGATTGTTTTTTCTGAAAGTTTTATTCCTGGCATTGCTGTATAGTTGATTCGTTAATTAAAAAAGTCATTCATAGTCATTTAATGGTCATTCATTGTCATTTAGTAGTCATTAAATAGTCATTGGTGGTCATTGGAGTTACCGGGATTTCCAATGGTATTGATGTAATTGTTCAGTTTAATTCCCAGAGAATTATATCGGTCAATCAGGTCTGCAAATTTTTCTTCATTGATAAGTTTTCTGTTGCATGATTTTGTAAGCCAGGTTTTGGTTTCAGAAAGTGATCCTCTTGAAAAGTATAAGAAGTTTTTGTGATCCTTAAAATGAAACCTTCCATATCCCTCACTAATGTTGGCAGAAACTGAATCTGCAGCATTTACCAACTGAGTTCCTGTAGAGAACTTATGGAAATTATCCCATTCAATAACCAAATCATGAACCTCATCTGCAAGTTTCATTGAGATCTGATAAACCTGTAAATCTTCTAACTTCATCTTATTTATTTTTAATTGATTGTCCGTTTATTTACCTATTTGCTTTTTCTTAACAGTCAATTTGTTGTCATTCATAGTCATTCTGTTGTCATTTATCGTTTCAGGACAACTTAATGACAATCAAAATGACAATTAAATGACTTTTAATGACCATAGCAATCAATGACGTTTTCCAATGACCATAAATGACGCGAAGCCAATGACAATCAATGACTGAATTTAGCTCCTGTCAAAATACTTGGTGTGCAGCAAATGATGCGCCTTTTCGCTCATCGGTGCCCCCAAAAATTCTTCGTAAAGCTTTTTTATGTATGGGTTTTCGTGCGATTTTCGGAGTGTTTTATTTTTATCCTCAGAATAAATTGCCTTTTGCCGTTTCTTCAAGATTTCGGCATCACCATGGTGGTAAGGCTGACCGCCACCACCAATGCAACCACCGGGGCACGACATGATTTCAATGGCATGAAACTCACTGTTTCCGGCCTGAATATCTTCGAGCAACTTACGCGCATTTCCCAAACCATGAGCAATTCCGATATTTATCGGCGTTCCGTTAAAGTCGATGGTTGCCTTGCGCAATCCGTCCATACCGCGCAGTTCCTCGAAATCAACACGTGGCAAAGGTTTCCCTGTAAATATTTCGTAGGCTGTACGTACTGCGGCTTCTATTACACCTCCTGTTGTGCCAAAAATTACAGCAGCTCCGGTCGATTCGCCCAACGGAGCATCAAAGTCTTCATTCGGAAGTGATTTAAATTCGATGTTTCCAAGATTGATCAAATGAGCCAATTCTCTTGTGGTCAGTGCATAATCCACATCAGGATTGCCATTCACAGCAAATTCAGGACGGCTGCTTTCGTATTTTTTTGCCAGACAAGGCATGATGGAAACCACCACCAGATTTTCGCGTTTCACTTTAATTTTATCAGCAAAATAGGTTTTGGCAATCGAACCAAACATTTGCTGGGGCGATCGCGCTGTTGAAGGAATGTCTTTTAATTCAGGAAAAGAATGCTCGAAAAACTTCACCCAGGCCGGACAGCAGGATGTCAGGATCGGAAGTTTAACATTTTGATCGCCAGCTATGTAGGCAGACAAACGGTTAAGCAACTCGGTTCCTTCTTCCAGAATGGTGAGGTCGGCAGCGAAATCGGTATCAAAAACGTAGTCGAAACCCAAACGGCGCAAAGCAGCCACCATTTTCCCGGTTACCAAAGTTCCGGCAGGCATTCCGAATTCTTCGCCCAATGCCGCACGAACAGCAGGCGCAGTTTGTACGATTACCGTTTTCATCGGATCGGAAAGTGCACGAATCACAGCGCCGGTCTGGTCAACTTCTGTCAGGGCGCCGGTAGGGCAAACAGCCACACACTGACCGCAGTAAGTACAAACGGAGTGGTCGAGGTTCATCTCGAAAGCCGGCGCCACAACGGCATTGAAACCGCGGTTTATCGCTGAAAGAACTCCAACAGTCTGTACGTCGTTGCACATTGTTTCGCAACGGCGGCACATGATGCATTTATTAATATCGCGGATAATTGCCGGAGAAGTATCTTCGCGGTACATCGATTTTTCTCCCTCGTAATGAATCTGCCGGATTCCAAGGTGATGCGCCATGTCCTGCAATTCGCAGTTCCCGGATTTTGCACAAATCAGGCAATCAGCCGGATGATCCGATAAAATCAGCTCAACCACGGTGCGACGGGCATTTACCACGCGGATGGTATGCGTACTTATTTCCATCCCTTCTGTGGCTTCGGTACAGCAGGCAGGCGCGAGATTTTTACGGCCCTCAACTTCAACCACGCAAACACGGCAACCTCCGGGCTTGTTCTCGATGTTCATGTCATCCAGCTTCATATAACAAAGCGTTGGAATGTCGATCCCGATGCTCGAAGCCGCTTTCAGCACGGTGGTTCCTTTGCGGACTACTACCGGTTTATGATCTATTGTTAGGTTTATCATTTCCATAGAAAGTACTTTTTA
>JAUYTA010001001.1 GCA_030695265.1 Bacteroidota bacterium | reverse complement strand
GGATAACATTCTGATTAACAGATCTACTCATTTAAAGCACTATCCTTTGCCGTTAGCCTTTAGGCAACGGACAGGAGGAATTTCCATCAAAAAAGCCGCCACCCATCTCAGGAAAGCGGCTTTTGTATTTTGCGCGGTATCGCGTAGAGACGCCCTACTAGGGCGTCTCTACCACCACATCATTGCAATGTATTATTATTCATGCGCAGCCAATAAAACCTCCAGAATTTTCTTTCCGGCGGCGGCAACGCTGGTGCCAGGGCCGAAAATGGCAACCACACCGGCATCGTAAAGGAATTGATAATCCTGGGCAGGAATTACACCACCGGCAATTACCATGATGTCTTCGCGACCCAGTTTTTTTAATTCAGCAATAACCGATGGAACCAGGGTTTTGTGTCCTGCTGCCAGCGACGAAACGCCCAAAACATGCACGTCGTTTTCAACGGCTTGTTTGGCAGCTTCTTCGGGAGTCTGGAACAATGGTCCCATGTCAACGTCGAAACCAATGTCGGCATAACCAGTTGCTACTACTTTTGCACCGCGGTCGTGTCCGTCCTGACCCATTTTGGCGATCATGATACGTGGCTGACGACCTTCCAGTTTGGAAAATTTAGTGGCCAGATCCTGCGCTTCCTTGAAGGTAGAATCGTTTTTGCTTTCTGCTGAATACACGCCTGAAATAGTTCTGATGATTGCTTTATAACGTCCAACATGTTTTTCACATGCATAAGAAATTTCGCCAAGTGAAGCGCGTTTCTGTGCTGCAACGATGGCGAGTTCCAAAAGGTTACCTTCGCCGGTTTCAACGCATTTGCTGAGAACCTCCAAAGCTGCCTGACATTCTTCCTCGTTGCGTTCGGCACGCAGCTTATTCAAACGTTCGATTTGCGACAAACGAACGGCAGTATTGTCGATTTCGAGGATGTCGATCGGATCTTCTTTTTCGAGACGGTATTTGTTTACACCAATAATTCCCTGAGTACCGCTGTCGATGCGGCCCTGTGTGCGGGCTGCAGCTTCTTCGATGCGCATTTTTGGAACGCCGGTTTCAACGGCTTTCGACATTCCACCCAGCTTTTCAACTTCTTCGATCAGCGCCCAGGCTTTTTCAACCAGTTCGTTGGTCAAAGTCTCTACGTAATACGAACCTGCCCATGGGTCAACCGCGCGGCAAATTTCGGTTTCCTGCTGAATGTATAGCTGCGTGTTGCGGGCGATACGGGCAGAAAAGTCGGTTGGCAACGCAATTGCTTCGTCCAAAGCGTTGGTGTGCAGACTTTGAGTGTGACCCAGCGCTGCTGCCATTGCTTCAATCGCTGTGCGGCCAATGTTGTTATACGGATCTTGTTCAGTCAGCGACCAGCCTGAAGTTTGGCAGTGCGTGCGCAAAGCCATCGACTTTGGATTCTTCGGATTGAATTCTTTCACCATTTTGGCCCAAATCATACGGGCAGCGCGCATCTTGGCGATTTCCATAAAATGGTTCATCCCGATGGCCCAGAAGAACGACAAGCGAGGCGCAAAAGCGTCGATATCGATTCCGGCTTTGATTCCTGTACGAAGATATTCCAGACCGTCGGCCAGCGTATAAGCCATTTCGATGTCGGCAGTAGCGCCGGCTTCCTGCATGTGGTATCCGGAGATAGAAATCGAGTTGAATTTTGGCATTTTCTGAGAAGTGAACTCGAAAATGTCGGCAATAATTTTCATCGAGAATTCCGGTGGATATATGTAGGTATTACGCACCATAAATTCCTTCAGGATATCGTTTTGGATGGTTCCGGCAAGCTGATCCAAAGTTGCGCCCTGTTCCAATGCAGTTACGATGTAGAAGGCAAGTACCGGAAGTACCGCGCCGTTCATGGTCATCGAAACCGACATTTTATCCAATGGAATCTGGTCGAACAGGATTTTCATGTCGAGGATCGAGTCGATGGCCACACCGGCTTTTCCAACGTCGCCAACCACACGTGGGTGATCGGAGTCGTATCCGCGGTGAGTTGCCAAATCGAACGCTACCGAAAGACCTTTCTGACCTGCAGCCAGGTTTCGGCGATAGAATGCGTTTGACTCTTCAGCGGTTGAAAAACCTGCGTACTGCCGCACCGTCCAGGGTTGCATGGCGTACATTACAGAGTACGGTCCGCGCAGGTATGGAGCCACACCGGCAGCATAGTGCAGGTGTTCCATTCCTTCCAGATCCTCTTTTGTGTAAACCGGTTTCACCGGAATCTGTTCCGGAGTAATCCAGTTTTTCTCAATTTTATTGGCAGCATTCCACTCAGCTGTATTTGGCTGGGCTGCTGCCGTTTTGATGTTTATATCTTTGAAATTTGGTTTCATTTTTTTTTATTTTATTCCCAACGTTGATTGGTACGCTTTCAATTCTGCCAATAAGTTGCTCTTTACA
>JAUYTA010000469.1 GCA_030695265.1 Bacteroidota bacterium | reverse complement strand
CCAAGCATTTTGGCTACTTTCCCGGTTTTAATTACTTCGGCAGCTGCTCGTTGACGCACACCTTCCGGATCGCCATCACCCCAGATATAATCGGGTAATATACTTTTGTGGCGTTCGTCAATTAAATCGCAGACGCATTGTCCAACCAAATGCGTTGAAATGGCAAACAACTGAAGATCGTATTTTGCAAGAATTTCTTTGCGTGCATCGCAATAAGCCTGATCGGCGTTGTCGATTTCCATGTGGTCGCCCCAGGTGCAAAGTTCGAGGCCGTCGTAGCCAAACTCAAGCGCCTTTTCACAAATGGTTTCAAAGGGAAGGTCGGCCCATTGTCCGGTAAATAATGTTACTTGTCTGCCCATAATATTGTTGTTTAAGAAAAGTTTATTTTTAATAAAATATCGAATAAGGAACGAGAAATAAGAAAGAAGGAACGGAAACTTTCATGTTTCTTATTTCTTATTCGATGTTTCTTGTTTTTTTTCAGGTTACCCGAAAGGTACCCATTTCACATCATCATTGTATCCTGCTTCAACTACGGCATCAATGAACTGCATTCCACGGATACCATCTTCAACGCCCGGATAATCGAGCCATTCAGGTTTCGGTTCTTCACCATTCATTTTAGCCCGAAGCGTAAACGAGAAATTGCGGTAAATATTGGCGAAAGCTTCCAGATAACCTTCCGGATGTCCTCCCGGCGTGCGGGTATTGGCTGCGGCTGCAGTTCCCATAGAAGTGCCAACTCTCAATATTTCGGTAGGTTTTGCAACCCATTTGGCAATAAGGGTATTGGGTTCCATTTGTGCCCATTCCAATCCACCTTTGTCGCCATAAACACGAATGCGAATCGCATTTTCCTCACCTGCAGCTATTTGGGTAGCAATCAGAACACCTTTGGCTCCATTGTCGAAACGGAGTAAAACAGCGCCATCGTCGTCGAGCAAACGACCGGGAACAAATACATTCAGTTCGGCACACAGCGAGGTGGTTCTTAAACCTGTAATATATTCTGCCAAATGATGTGCATGAGTTCCAATATCTCCCATCGCACCAGCCTTTCCGGAGCGTTTCGGGTCTGTACGCCACGATGCCTGAGGATTTCCGGAGTCTTCGAGTTTTGACGACAACCATCCCTGCGGATATTCAACAAAAATTTTGCGGATTTTGCCCAATTGACCTTCGGCAACCATTTGTTTGGCGTGTTTTACTGCCGGGTAACCTGAGTATGTGTGGGTCAATGCAAGCAATAAACCTGTTTCCTGCAATTTTGCCTGAAGTTGCAATGCTTCGTCGAGTGTAAAAGTGATAGGCTTGTCGATTACCACGTTGAAGCCATTTTCAAGAGCCATCATAGCGGGGCCAAAATGGGCAAAGTTCGGAGTTACGATGGTTACAAAATCCATCCGATCGCCTTCAGGCAGTTTTATTTCGTTTTCAAACATTTCCTGATACGTGCTATATACCCGGTTTTCAGGAAGGTAATACGATTTTCCGGAGGAAAGTGAAATTTCAGGATTGATACTGAAACAGCCGCAGACCAGCTCAATTTGTCCGTCCATAAAAGCTGCAAGTCTGTGAATAGCTCCAATGAAAGCATCACTGCCGCCACCAACCATTCCCATGCGTAATTTGCGATTCATCATTTTAGGTATAATTTAATTGGTTTATAAATTTAGAGACTATTTAAATTTAAACAGCCTCTTAGTTTTTCGAATTTTTTAGCTCGATAAAATTAGAAAACTTTTTTGGATGGAGTCCTGAAATTTCAGAAAAACCTACCAGACCAGAATGGTTAAATTTTTAATAACATTTGCGTTCAGACAAACAGATTCTTATCTTCGGGTCGAAATGTAAAAAGGAACAGGCAAGGGAACAGGCACAAGTCTCAAATCCCGAAACCGAATATTTCAGCAAATTCATTCGAAAATAACGATATTAATTAATTGATTATTAAGCGTTCTCATGGAACTCACATGCCAGAGAGCATTCACTTAGAACATTAATTTTCATTCATTTTTGCGCCGCCTCCATTGAGATTAATTCAGCGGCATGTTCGTTTCATAAACTAAAACTATAATACTATGGAAAGACGATCATTTTTACGCAATGCAGCCGGAACCATTGCTGCTGTTGGCCTCGCAGGTTCATCAAAAGCTTTTGCTTCAGAAGGGAAAGTGTCGAATGAAGCTAAATTCAAACTTAAATATGCACCAAGCTTCGGCACATTTAAAGAACATGCCGGCGAAGATTTATTCGATCAGATAAAATTCATTAGCGATCAGGGTTTCAGGGCTATTTTCGACAATGGACTAATGGGAAAAGAACCTGCAATTCAGGAAAAAATTGCTGCTGAACTGGCCCGCCGTAACATGGATTTGGGACCATTCGTATTGTATGCCGACTTTGCCGTGAAATCGATGGTGACGCAAGATCCGGCCATCAAAGACATGCTGAAAAAGAGAATGCAGGAAGGTGTTGAATGTGCCAAACGTACCGGAGCCAAATGGGCATTGGTTGTTCCTGGCCGTTTCGACGAAGGATTGGAATGGGATTACCAGACTGCCAACGTGATTGACAACATGAGAATGTGTTGCGAAGTTGTTGAAAAAAGCGGACTTATACTGGTAATGGAGCCTCTCAACGCATGGACGAACCACCCGGGTTTGTTCCTTACCAAGATTCCGCAAACGCACATGATTTGCGAGGCTGTTAATCATCCGTCGTGTAAACTGGTTGACGATCTTTACCATCAGCAAATTACAGAAGGAAACCTGATTCCGAACATCAACAAAGCTTGGAAAAGTATTGCAGCTTTCCACATTGGCGATAATCCGGGACGAAACGAACCAACTACCGGCGAAATCAATTATAAAAATGTGTTCAAGCACATTCACAGCAAAGGATACGATGGAACTTTGTGCTGTGAACACGGTAAAAGTATCAAAGGCAAAGAAGGCGAAGTTGCATTTATTAAGGCTTATCGGGAGGTTGATTCGTTTTAAGATTTTAAAACTTCAGTACAACGTGCTTAATCGATTTCCGGTTGGAGGTATAAACCACATGAACGGTTTTATCAGAGGTCTGAATAACAGAAGGATAGCTGAATTCGCCACTAGACTGATCTTCAAGAATCGCTAAATCCTGCCAGTTTATCCCGTCAGTTGACGCCGCTACATTTAGCTTGTTCCGCCCATTCACCCAAACTGCACCACTTTCCATTGGATTGTAAATCAGCACCTGTAATCCTGAATGAAGTGTTACGCCATCAATCCCCGAATTCGGGTTTAATACGTTCGTTTTTGCCAGTGGACTCCATGTTTTCCCTTCATCAACCGACCAGCTTTCCATTATGTAATTCTGGTTGCTGCGCATCAAAGCCTGAATTTTATCTTCAGGATAAAGCAAAAGCGTTGGTTGGATCACCTTGGCTGGATTTTCAGGGTCGATGTTAATCTTTTCCCATGTTTTTCCACCATCCGTAGAGCGCTCAATATGTGAATGCCATTGGTCGTCATTCGTTTCAATACTCGATGGACTTAAAATTACTCCTGAAGTTAAAACTACCGGTTTATTTTTTATTGGTCCTAAAATCCCGTCCGGAAACTTTTCGGGAGCCGACCAGGTTTGGCCTTCATCGGTTGAATGAACAACCATTCCCCACCATTCGCGTGGGTTTGGACCAATTTTATAGTACAACGAAACAATGCTATGTGTTCGGAAAAGTACCGGATTCCAGCACGGGAAGCGCAGTGAATCACAAACTATTCCATTTACGACCTCAGTTGGAGCACTCCATGAATCACCTTTTTTGACTGAAGTCCAGATGCCAACATCTTCATTCCCCTCTCCTGTTCCGCCGAACCAGGTACTCAGAAGTGATCCGTCGTTTAATTCAATTATCGTAGAAGCATGGCATTCCTGAAAGGGAGCTTTTTCGAAAATATACTCATTGGTCACTATTTTACAGCTTTT
>JAUYTA010000972.1 GCA_030695265.1 Bacteroidota bacterium | reverse complement strand
CGTAAATGGAAGTAATGCGGGCATCACGGTAGATACGCTCAACCGGATAATCCTTCATAAAACCGGAACCGCCATGAATTTGAATGGCATCGTAAGCAAGCTGATTACTGTATTCGCTGGCCATTCCTTTTACCAAAGGCGTATAAATATCAGCTAACTTCTGATACATCTTCATTTCGTTGCGCTCATCTTTCTCCAATTTGCGTTCTTCTGAAATGTATGCATACACTTTGTACATATCGACAAAACGCGCTGTTTCGTATAATAAGGTACGTGCAGCATCCAGTTTTGCCTTCATAGTTGAAAGCATTTCATATACGGCGGGGAAACGGATAATGGCTTTGCCAAACTGCACGCGTTCTTTTGCAAAAGACAAAGCTTCACGGTAAGCTGATTCACAAATTCCCACTGATTGGGCAGCGATTCCAAGGCGAGCACCGTTCATAAGGGCCATCACATATTTAATCAGGCCCATTTTGCGATCTCCAACCAACTCTCCGGGAGCATTTTTGAATACCAATTCACAGGTCGGTGAACCGATGATACCCATTTTGTGCTCGATACGACGAACTGTTACGCCACCGTTTTGCTTGTCGTAGATGAACATCGACAATCCGCGACCATCTTTGGTTCCTGGTTCTGAACGCGCCAAAACCAGTGAAATGTCGCCATCACCATTGGTAATAAAACGTTTCACGCCATTAAGCAACCAAACTTGTTTCTTTTCGTCCCAGGTTGCTTTTAGCTGAACGGCCTGCAAATCGGAGCCTGCATCGGGTTCAGTAAGATCCATCGCCATGGTTTCTCCCCCGCAAACTCGTGGAAGGTATTTGGCTTTTTGTTCTTCGGAAGCAAATTCGTTGATGGTTTCAGCACAATCCTGAAGTCCCCAGATGTTTACAAAACCGGCATCGGCACGCGAAACAATGTCCGCAGCCATAATATAAGGTACGTTCGGGAAGTTTAATCCGTCGTATTTGCGTGGCAACGACATCCCCATCAGGCCAGCTTTGCGCAGGGCATCAATATTGATTTCGGTACCACGGGCATAAATAACGTGCCCATCAACCACATGAGGGCCTTCCGCATCAATACTTTCAGCATTTGGACCAACAATGTCGCCACAAATTTCGCCAACTACTTCCAATACTTTATCAAAACTATCGAAAGCATCCTCGTAATCCATCGGCGCAAAATCGTATTTTTCTTTCTCTGTGAAATTTCTTTCCTTCAAACGGACAATCTTCTCCATCAATGGATGTTGAAGATGAAATTTCAGGTCTTTGTTGTCAGTATAATAATTTGCCATTGTCTTTTTTTTTAGAAGCCCCACCTAACCTCCCCAAAGGGGAGGAATCTATCAGCAAGACTTAGGTTAAACCATATTTCAAAGTGCTTCTTAGCTCCCCTCCCTAGGAGGGGTTGCCTGCCTGCCGCAGGCAGGGGGGAGGCTACCTATTTGGAATTCTTTTTATAATACTTGATCATTTTAGGAATGATGTCAGCAACATCGCCGTTGATCACATAATCGGCAACCATATTAATCGGCGCTTCGGGATCGGTATTGATGGCAATGATCTGAGCAGATTCTTCCATTCCAGCCCTGTGCTGGATTTGTCCGGAAATACCGCATGCAATATAAAGTTTAGGCCTGACAGTAATGCCAGTTTGACCGATCTGGCGTTCGTGTTCGGTATATCCGGCATCAACTGCAGCACGCGAGGCGCCTACTTCTCCGCCAAGGACTTCAGCCAACTCATACAGTAGCCTGAAATTTTCCTTCGATCCCATTCCGTAACCACCGGCAACAATTATTCCTGCACCTTTGATGTTCAGTTTGCTCTTTTCTATGTGCCGCTCAATGATTTCAACCACAAAATCGGCATCGCTTACATATTTGGACACATCAAGTTTCACTACTTTACCTTTGTATTTCGGATCGAGAATTTCCTTTTTCATTACTCCTTC
>JAUYTA010000952.1 GCA_030695265.1 Bacteroidota bacterium | reverse complement strand
AGTAACCATACAAACACAACCTTATTACCTTATTTAAATCATAAAATGAAAAGGTGTAATTCGCGAATAAAAGTTATAACCCACATTATCCGTTATAGAGCCTAAATACCTTACCTCAAAATTGCTCCCATTTCACCTTGTGAACTTTACTTAAGAAAATAAGTTATTACTCATAGTTTAAACTTAAGAACTAAATCATTTCCATCATGAAAAAATTTACAACAAGGTTGGCATTTATAACAATCTGCCTGATTGGCTTTTCGTTTCTTTCCAATGCTCAAAACAGTCAGGACACCCTAAAAATACAGGTTGAAACTGTTGATGGTAATGTATATATCGGAACCATCCTTGAAGATACTCCCGAAACAATCAGGATAAAAACTGACAAACTTGGCGAAATAAGCATCCCCCGAGCAGAAATAAAAAGAATTAATCAACTCTCAACAATCATTGTTAAAGACGGAACTTACTGGCTTGAAAACCCCCAATCAACACGATATTTCTGGGCGCCAAACGGTTACAGCCTGAAAAAAGGAGAAGGTTATTACCAGAACGTCTGGATCATGTTTAATCAGGCAATTTACGGATTTACAGACCATTTTTCGGGAGGTGTGGGCGTAGTGCCCATGTTTCTTTTTGCAGGTGCATCGACTCCGGCATGGATAACCGCCAAATTCTCAGTCCCGATAGTAAAAGACAAAGTTAACCTGGGAGCAGGAGCTTTGGTAGGAACTGTAATTGGGGAAGAAAATACAGGATTCGGTATTCTTTATGGAATTTCAACCTTTGGATCGAGGGACAGGAACCTCAACATTGGCCTTGGATGGGGATTTGCCGGAGGAGAAATGGCGAGTAACCCGACAGTCAGTATTGGTGGAATGATCAGAACAGGGGCAAAAGGTTATCTCATTACTGAAAATTATTTCATAGGAACACCGGAAAATTTCATCGTTCTGATGTCAGTCGGCGGCAGAAGGATTATTCAAAAAGCCGGGCTCGATTTCGGTTTATGGATCCCGCTTGGAGCAGATATGGATAGTTTTATAGCCATCCCATGGTTGGGTTTTACCATTCCGTTCGGACAGAAAATAAATATAAAGAACTTTTCCAAAGTTTTATAAACTTTATAAAACTTTGGAAAAGTTAATATAATTTATCGCTTATAGACCCAACAAAACTTCCTCCGGATTTCGTCCACCGGTGAGCAGTCTTTCAGGATTTTCAATCAGTTCTTTCAACTTTACAAGAAACCCTACAGAATCTTTTCCGTCGATGATGCGGTGATCGTATGACAATGCAATATACATCATGGGCCGGATAACTACCTGCCCGTTTACAGCCACCGGTCGATCGACAATGTTGTGCATTCCGAGAATGGCCGATTGTGGTGGATTGATAATCGG
>JAUYTA010000944.1 GCA_030695265.1 Bacteroidota bacterium | reverse complement strand
TGTAACCTGATAATCTCCAATTTCGAAAATTACAGACATGGTATCATATGTTTCGTGATTGTTGTTCGGGAAGGAAATATTTGCACCTGAAGCCAGTATTTTATTTGGTGGAGTGGTAATGTCTTTGGCCCAAAATGCCATGTCGATGAGGTGAACGCCCCAGTCTGTTACCAATCCGCCGCCGTAGTCCCAGAACATGCGCCATGAACCGTGAAAACGTGTTGGGTTGAAACTGCGTGATGGTGCAGGGCCAAGCCACATTTCAAAATCAACTCCTGAAGGGATTGCTGTGTCGGCGGTAACAGTTTGGCCAACGCCATAATTAAAGTTTCCCCATATATTTGTTTTCCTGAGTTTTCCAATCCTGCCCGATTTGATCATCTGGTTGATTTTGTTCCAATTTGCGCCGCTGCGTTGTTGCTGCCCCACCTGAACCACCCGGTTGTAGCGGTTGGCAGCTTTAACCATCAGGTTGCATTCTTCGATGCTGTTGGCCATTGGTTTCTCAACATAAACATCCAATCCGGCTTCGCAGGCATTTACCATCGGGAGACAGTGCCAATGATCGGGAGTTCCGATTACTACCGCGTGCAAATCTTTATTTTCAAGTAATTTTCTGTAATCGCCGTACAATTTTGGTTTCTGATTGTAGGTTTTCAGAATTTCGGCAGCTTTGTCGTTCAGGATGTTTTGGTCGATGTCGCACAGACCAATACAATTGACACCGGGAATGTTAAGATGGTTCTTTAAATCGCCAAAACCCATACTGCGGCAACCAATAAGTGCGATGTTGATTTGATCGCTGGGCGCCATGTTTCGGGTTGCAGCCTGAATTCCGGCTGGGAAACTGCTGATCAGTCCCATTCCGGCAGTGGCTGCAACTGAATTCAGAATAAATGATCTTCGGTTTGTAGTCATTGTTGTTAAGTTAGTTGGTTTATAAAATCAAGCCTAAATATAACAAAATTAAAGAAGTCGTTTGAAGTGGTTTTCGAGATGCCTTCGCATGGCTTTGCGGAACTTATCGGCGTCACGCAACCTCAATACTTCAACGAGTTCGGTATGAGATACATATTTTTTGTCCGCTATGGTTTTATTTATTAATCCGCTCGTATATACATAGTTGAATGCAGGTAAAAGCATTCGCTGAAAGCCTTTGAGCGTTTCATTTCTGGTCATTTCATACAATTTGCCATGAAACGGTATCTCATAATCAACATCAAAAAGGGTGTTTGACGATGGAGAGATTTCGTTTTGGACAATTGAATAAAGCGCTTCAATATCTTCATCTGTGGCACGATTTACTACCAGATCGGCCATCCCGACCTCAATAACCAGTCTCATTTCGAAAACATCTTTCAATGTCCCTTCATCCAGAATTCTTGGAATCATCGATTTCTGCAATATGGATGACAAATCGGGACTTTTAATCACTGTACCGATGTGTTTTTTTGATTCAATCAGGCCCATCGTTTTCAGGCGGTTCAGCGATTCGCGAATAACAGTACGGCTAACTCCCATCGCTTCCGAAAGTTCCATTTCCTTGGGAATCGGATCACCCGGGTTCAATTTTCGGTTAATAAAGATATCGATCAGGTTCATTTCCACTTTATCCACCAAACTTCGTGTATCTATTAAAGAGATTGAATTTTTCATTTCATTGGTATCCATTGAATTGTAATTTGAGTTGTTAGTCTGTATGTTCAGTAGTTTCAATATTCATGACAAACTTACAATAAAAAAAGTTTCAATAAAAAAGCAGGTTAAATCTTTTGTACTTCCTTTTATCTGAATTCAATATTTTTCGTGATTTTCTGAAATTCTTTTTCCACGCCAGTTTCAAGAGATGTTCCATTATGGTTTATTTAAAATCTTTGATAATGAGCATTTTTTGTATAAAATAATTTCAAAAAATATTTTGAGATAATAAATTAATCTCTACATTTGTCGTGTCTTATGTCCGACATAAGACAATTAATTAGGCAAATGTAACAAAAAACTTTATTCGTATGAAAAAGCTTATTCCAAAATTGCTGTTTTTAAATTTATTTTTTCTAATGGTACTTTTTAGCGGTAATATTTCTGCTCAGCAAAAAGTGACCGGTAATGTAACCGATGCCGCTGATGGAACTCCAATCCCCGGTGTTGCGGTTTTAGTTGAAGGGACAGCTATCGGAACTCTTTCCGATTTCGATGGTAATTATTCTGTTGATGTTCCTGCCGGCAGTAACAAGTTAATATTTTCAATGCTTGGTTTTACCAATCAAACCGTTACCGTCGGAACTTCTTCCATCATCAATGTCGTTTTGAAATCTTCCGATACGGCACTCGATGAAGTGGTTGTTGTAGGTTATGGCACTCAAACCAGAAGTAAGGTAACTTCATCGATTGCAAAAGTCGATATGAAGTTATTAGAGACAGGTATGCGTTCAAATCCTGCACAGGCCTTGGCTGGTACCGTCTCTGGCCTGAGGGTGGTAACTGCCACGGGAAGACCTGGCTCGTTGCCTGCCATTGTATTAAGGGGAGGTACCAATTTTGATGGTTCCGGCAGCCCGCTTATCATTATGGATGGGCAGATTCGTGGATCATTAAGCGACATCAATCCTGAAGAAATTGAAAGTATGGAAGTATTGAAAGATGCTTCTGCAACGGCCATTTATGGTGCCCGTGCAAGCAACGGTGTAATTCTTATTACTTCAAAGAAAGGCAAAGCGGGTGTTTCAACTGTAACTGTTAAGGTGAAACATGGTACAAATTACCTGAATACTCCTTATGAATTTGTGGATGCTGAAAACTACATTAAATGGGCACGTCTGGGCGCTGAACAAGCCATTAAAAACGGAACTTTGACGGTAGGCAATGTGGCTGGCGCAGGTCCAAGAGGAACTGGCAATGTATATAAAGACGCCCAAGGCAATATTATCGATGGGAATTATGATTCAAGAGCAATCTGGAGTGTGATGCGACTGGATGCCAACAATCAGGAATTATTAAGTCAACCGGGTTGGAAACAAATGAAAGACGTCATCAAAACGGCAGCCAATGGAAATTACGATCCGAATGGAACCATCTACGATTTGATTTACAAAGACTTCAATTACGGCGATTATGGATTAAACAAAACCGCCCAAACCCAGGATTATAACATCGGTTTTACCGGCGGCAACGATCGTGGCAAATATTTCGCAAATCTGGGTTACTACGATGAAGGTGGTTTATCGCTCGAAACTTTTTATAAAAGGCTCAATTTTGCATTTAACGGCGACTACAAAATTAAAGACTGGTTAACCTCCGAAAGTGGAGTTCAGTTTGCGATGGCCAAATGGAAAGATCAATCGCTGCAAAATGGCGAAACAAACTATTGGGCTCGTATGCTTTCGGCTCCTCCAACCATGCGGGGAACCAATGCAAAAGGTGAATTGTTGCTTGGCCGCGACAACAGCGATGGTAATCCGGCATATAATGTAGATAAATATTTCAGAGGCAATCAATCAGATAAATTCACCTTGAATCAGGCTTTCAAGGTTGATATCACGAAAGGCTTTTATGTGAAAGCAACTGGAATTATGATGTATGATGAATCTTTTATTGAAGCTTTCAATAAAGATTTCCGCACAGGGGTGTTGAGTCGTACTAATGCAAACACCGGCTGGAACAGAACAAGATCAACCTCAGCCTATTTTGACCGCACCGTTCGCCAAACTTATAACGCAATTGCAAATTATCAGACCAAGTTCCTTGAGAAAAATAGTATTTCAGCCATGGCCGGTTTTGAATTTTATGATTCATATAGCTATGGAGTATCAGCTTCAGGTTCAGGCGCCCCAACCGATGATTTTAGAGACCTTGGCTTGACACTGAACAACGCCGAGCAACAAACCAGATCAACTGATTCATGGCACATCAGAGAAAGAATTCTATCGCAGTTTGGTCGTTTGAATTACGATTATGACGAAAAATATCTCGTGGCATTTACTGTCCGTAGAGACGGTTATTCAAGATTAATCGGCGACAATCAATACGGCGTATTCCCTGCCGTGTCAGCCGGATGGCTTGTTTCTAAAGAAGATTTTATGAAGTCGTCGCAAAACTGGCTATCGTATATGAAATTGAGAACCAGCTGGGGTAAAAATGGTAACGTTGGCGGAATTGGAACCTATGAATTACAAGGTTCGTATGGTTCACAAACCGCATACAACGGAACGATCGGATTTTTACAGAGTGGTATTGCAAACCCAAGCCTGAAATGGGAAAAAACCAATACAGTAGAGGTAGGCGCTGACATGGGCTTCTTCGAAAACCGGATTTATACCTCGATGGCTTTTTACAACAGAATTACTACGGATAAAATTGCCAGCGTATTGCTGCCAACTTCATCGGGAATTTCAAGTGTTCGCACCAACAACGGCAGCATGAAGAACACTGGATTCGAGATTGAAGTAACCGGAAAAATCATTCAGAAAAAGGATTTCAAATGGCAGGTTAGCGGTAACGC
>JAUYTA010000463.1 GCA_030695265.1 Bacteroidota bacterium | reverse complement strand
GTTTTTCATACTGATATTCAGTACCGCCAGTTGTCAAAAATCACAATCTGAAAACAATACGGAAAACATGGAGCTTTTTGCTTCAGGATTAAGCAATCCGGTTTGTATAGCCAATGCGGGCGACAACCGTCTTTTTGTGGTCGATCAGGCCGGATATATCCGGATTGTTGATTTAGATGGCATAGTGAGAACCCAGCCTTTTCTTGACATCCGTGGCAGGGTAACTTTCGGCGGCGAACGGGGATTGCTCGGACTGGCTTTCCATCCGGAATATAAGACAAACGGCTTTTTTTACCTGAATTATGTGGGGACCGGCGACATTACAAACATTTCAAGGTTTAAAGTAAATTCGGCGAATCCTGAAGTAGCCGATCCAACAAGCGAGTTGAAGATAATGACCATTACACAGCCATTTTCAAACCACAATGGAGGAACTTTGTGTTTCGGTCCCGATGGATATTTGTACATTGGTCTCGGCGATGGTGGTTCATCAGGCGATCCGGGCAACCGCTCACAGAACCCGATGACCCTTCATGGAAAAATGCTCCGGATCGATGTCAACAGTGGAAATCCTTATTCCATTCCATCCACAAATCCATTTTTCAACAGTACCACCACCTTGCCCGAAATATGGTCGCTGGGATTACGAAATCCCTGGAAGTTCAGCTTCGACCGCCTCACCGGCGATATGTGGATTGCAGATGTTGGCCAAAATGCAATTGAAGAAGTCAACATGCAACCTGCAAACAGCAAGGGTGGTGAAAACTACGGCTGGCGATGCTACGAAGGCAACCAGACTTACAACACTTCAGGATGTGCAGCGGCATCAACTTTAACATTTCCGGTTTACACCTATCCGCAAGGTCCCGAATGTTCTGTAACCGGAGGCAATGTTTTCCGGGGCGATGTATCTTCTGCATATTACGGGCATTATTTTTTTACCGATTATTGTTCCGACAGGATCTGGACCTTGCACAAAGTAGGAGAAAATTGGGTTAAAGAAGATTTTGGTCGGTTCACCGGAAACAATTTCAGCACATTTGGCGAAGGTTCCGATGGTAAACTTTATGTTGCCGGCAGGGGAAGCGGAAAGGTATACCGTGTCGTTGGAAATACCACGGGCATCAATGCCAGCAACATTCTGTCCGGTATAAGAATAATTCAGATACCCAATTCAAATAAAATCCGCATTGAAACCGGGCACAACAACCGTCAGGAAATTCAAATTGCACTGAACGATATTAAAGGTGCAGTCCTATACAAAGCCACCACTTCCGAAGCCAGTTACGAATTCGATCCCGGCAAACTGACTTTTGGTACTTATATTCTGAACATT
>JAUYTA010000931.1 GCA_030695265.1 Bacteroidota bacterium | reverse complement strand
ATCGAAGCAATTAACCATGCAGCAGCAGCAGGCGTGCCAATTGTATTTGCAATCAATAAAATTGATAAACCGGGAGCAAATCCTGAAAAGATAAAAGAACAACTGGCTGGCATGAACTACCTGGTTGAAGATTGGGGTGGTAAATACCAGAGCCAGGAAATTTCGGCCAAGTCTGGATTAAATGTTGACTTATTGCTCGAAAAAATATTGCTCGAAGCCGAAATGCTTGAACTTAAAGGCAATCCTAATAAAAGAGCAACCGGTACTGTAATTGAATCAACACTTGATAAGGGTCGTGGATTTGTTTGTACTGTACTGGTTCAAAACGGAACTTTGCGTGTTGGCGATGTAATTTTGGCCGGTCAGTATTATGGCCACGTAAAAGCAATGTTTAATGAACGTAATCAGCGAATTAACAAAGTAGGTCCTGCAGAACCTGTAATTCTACTTGGTTTGGATGGAGCGCCACAAGCCGGAGACAAGTTTAATTGTCTCGAAAACGAGCGTGATGCCCGCAACATCGCCAACAAACGTGAACAGTTGGCACGCGAACAAGGATTACGTACAACGAAACATATCACACTTGATGAAATCGGACGACGCATTGCCATTGGAAACTTCCAGGAATTGAACCTGATCGTGAAGGGTGATGTGGATGGATCGATCGAAGCGCTTTCTGATGCATTGATCAAACTGTCAACCGAAGAAATTCAGGTGAATGTGATTCACAAGGCAGTTGGAGCAATTTCCGAATCTGATATCATGCTTGCAACAGCATCCAATGCAATTATTGTTGGATTCCAGGTAAGGCCATCGGTTAGTGCACGGAAGATTGCAGAAAAAGAACAAATCGATATCCGCCTTTACTCCATCATTTACGATGCGATTAACGAAATAAAAGCAGCTATGGAAGGTATGCTTTCTCCTGAAATCAGGGAAGAAATTACCGGAACTGCCGAAGTGATGGAAGCCTTTGATATTACCAAGGTCGGTACCATTGCCGGTTGTATTGTTCGCGACGGAAGGATCTTCAGGAAAGATAAGATTCGCGTTATCCGCGATGGTATCGTAATCTATACAGGTACGCTCGGATCGCTTAAACGGTTCAAAGACGATGTTAAGGAAGTTAACAAGGGTTACGAATGTGGATTAAACATTGATAATTACAACAATGTTTTAGCTGGTGACTTTATTGAAGCCTTTACTCTAACCGAAGTCGCAAAAACACTTTGATAGAACAATCAAAATTTCTCATATAAAAAAACCTGCTTCCAATGAAGCAGGTTTTTTTATGCAGTTTTCAAAAATACTTTTTTTTTAGAATCTTTCTATTTCCTGAAGTTTGACCATCAATGAATCACGGTGAATAGTGTAGTCAGCCATATGTTTTTCTTCAACCGGAATAGAAGGAGGCGCCTTCATTTTCAGAGGGTCAATTGGTGTACCATTGTGAAATACGCGGTAATCGAGGTGCGGACCCGATGATAATCCGGTTGAACCTACATACCCAATTACCTGTCCCTGTTTTACCCGTACTCCATTGGCAATTCCGGCACCGAATTTACTAAGGTGCATGTAACTTGTTGTGTAAGCCGAATTGTGTTTAATTTTCAGATAATTTCCGCCGCCGCGAG
>JAUYTA010000927.1 GCA_030695265.1 Bacteroidota bacterium | reverse complement strand
GGAGTTGGTAAATCCACCATCATCAATTCCATTCAACCCGGGACAATGTTAAAAACCGGTATCATTTCCGACTCTCATCATTCGGGCAAACACACCACTACTTATTCAGAAATGATCGATCTCGACTTTGGCGGATTTATAATTGACACGCCGGGCATAAAAGGTTTTGGACTGCTTGAAATGGAAAAAGAGGAAATCTCACATTATTTTCCTGAAATGTTCGAACTCCTGAATAATTGCCAGTACTATAATTGCACTCACACACACGAACCTGAGTGCGCCGTAAAAAAAGCAGTGAACGATGGCCAAATTGCGGAAAGCAGGTACGATACCTACCTCGGTTTACTAAATACGGAAGACAAGTACCGAAACTGATCTGGTTCACTCAAAAAAACAAACCTAAAAATGCATCAACTTTACCGGTTTAAGCATTTTTATTTCAATAGGTTAGCTTGTAAAAATCGAAGATGATTCGTGCCTTAGAATCGCCTATTTCGTCGGCAACTACACGGTAGCCTTGTTTTTTTAGATTCTCGATGCTCTTAAAACGCTTTAAAACCGTAGTTATCGTCTTCTCTCCTATTCCTGAAATATTTTCGAGTTCCGATTTAATAAATTCGCCCGATCTTTTGTTGCGGTGAAATGTAATTCCAAAACGGTGGGCTTCGTCACGCAACTGCTGAATAATTTTCAGTGTCTCCGAATTTTTATCCAAATACAATGGAACCGGATCACCGGGGAAATAAATTTCTTCCAGTCTTTTCGCAATTCCGATAATTGCAATCTTGCCCCGAAGCTCCAATTTTTCAAGTGCATTTAATGCAGCGCCAAGTTGCCCCTTGCCTCCGTCAACAACAATTAATTGTGGCAGCGATTTTTCTTCATAAATCAAACGCCGGTATCTTCGGAAAACAATTTCTTCCATCGAAGCAAAATCGTCGGGGCCGACAACCGTTTTTACATTGTAGTGGCGATAGTCCTTTTTCGAAGGTCTTGTATTTCTGAAAACCACGCACGAAGCCACCGGATTTGTTCCCTGAAGATTACTGTTGTCGAAACACTCAATATGGATTGGCTGAGATTTTAGCTGAAGATCCTTTTGCATGGTTTCCAAAATACGGGTCGCATTCTTTTCAGTCTTCGGCACCGACATGTGTTTTTGCTTTTCTATGCGGTAATATTTTGCATTCCGTTCCGATAAGTCAAGTAATTTTTTCTTGTCGCCTTGTTTTGGAACCAGGAATTTCACTCCTTCCAATTCAAAATCCAGTTTAAAGGGCACCAGAATTTCTTTTGCATTGCTGAATATTTTCTGCCGAATATCCACTATCGCGAGTTCCAGTAATTCATTGGGCGATTCATCCAACACTTTTTTAAGCTCCAACGTATAGGTTTGCATGATGGCGCCCTGAATAATTTTCAGGTAATTGATGTAGGCAAAATCTTCATCCTGATCGATTGTAAAAACATCGACATCGCTAATAGAATTGCTCACAACTGTAGATTTGGATTGAAATTTTTCGAGCAATTCAAGCTTGTCTTTGATTAAAGCAGCCTCTTCAAACTTGTATTCTGAAGAAAATTGATTCATCAAATCCTTGAGATATTTGATCACGCCGGAAATATTTCCTTTCAATATCTCCTTAATCTGATCGATACTTTTCATGTATTGATCATGCGCTAATTTCCCAACACACGGCCCCAAACAATTTCCGATGTGAAATTCGAGGCAGACTTTAAACTTTTTCAGGCGGATATTCTCTTCCGAAAGATTTAATTTACAATTGCGAAGCTTGTAAGTTTTACGGAAGAATTCGAGCAACATGCGAACAGTGAAAATTGAGGTGTACGGACCAAAATAAGTTGATCCATCTCTGATCACATTCCGCGTTTGAAATACTCTGGGAAACCGTTCGTTTTTGATGACAATCCAAGGATAGGTTTTGTCGTCTTTTAGCCGGATATTATATCGGGGTTGATACTTTTTTATAAGGTTATTTTCGAGCAACAGAGCATCCTGTTCCGTTTCAACCACCATGTGTTTGATGTCTGAAATACTTCGGACAAGAAGTTCCGTCTTTCTATTTTGATGATTTTTTACAAAATAGGAAGTAACCCTTTTCTTTAAATTCTTCGCTTTCCCTACATAAATTATCTTGCCACTTTGATCAAAATACTGATATATTCCAGGTTGATCTGGAAGAACCGTAACCAGGGATTTGAGATATTCAGCATTTTTAGTTGCCATCAGAAAAACACTTTAATTTTCTAATTTTATTACGGGGATTTAAAAAAAAATGATTCCAGTTCTTCTACGAGTTGAAATCTTTTGTATAGGTTAGCGACAGCGTCGCGTAATATTTGTAGAAATTTGTAGTGATGTATAATTCCGAGGTGCAGCGCACCGAAAATATTAGCCGATATTTCGGTGCACTGCACCTGTGAGCATCACGTCCTATTTTTTCCTACAAATATTATGGTGCTCCGCACCAACCAATAACATATTTCTGTGACAATATTCTTTTCAAAATTGAATTTATTTATTTCATTTCCATTAATACTGAATTACAGAATGAGATTCGTAATTGGCCAATTCTATTTTATTTTCAGTTTTAATAAAGGTAAGATCGCAGATGAACGACAGGTAGATTTTTTTCACATTCATTTGCTTCACCAAATTGAGAGCTGCGAGAGCGGTTCCACCCGTAGCCAGCAAATCATCATGGATTAAAACAACATCATCTTCATTTAAAGCATCTGTATGTATTTCGATTGAATCAACACCATATTCCAGTTCATACGATTCGCTTAAAACCGCGGCTGGCAATTTTCCCTTTTTACGAATTGGCACAAAACCTGCATTGATACAATACGCAACCGCTCCCCCAACAATAAATCCGCGCGATTCAAGCGATACAATTTTGGTAATTCCCTTGTCTTTAAACCGGTTTGAAATTTCATCAACCACTTGTTTAAATGCGGATGGTTCTTTCAATAAAGTGGTAATATCCTTAAAACTTATACCCTCAATAGGATAATTTTCAATCGAACGAACACAATTTTTAAGCTCCATTTTTAAATTTTAAAAGTTCCACGTGGAACATTAACGCCCTAAGAGGACAAGTAAAACATTAATATCGGACGGACTCACCCCAGAAATACGACTTGCCTGTCCGATTGTTTCAGGCTGAATTTCCGTAAGTTTTTGTCGTGCCTCAGTACTAATTGTATGCATACTGCTGTAATCGAATCTTCCGGTAATGGTGATATTTTCCAATCTCCGGTATTTATCAGCCACCAATTTTTCCCGATCTATGTAACCCGCATATTTAATTGCGATCTCTGCAGATTCCAAAATTTCAGTAAATCGCTCTTCAGGCAAAAACTTCAGGAATGATTTAAACGGTGCAATATCTTCGGTCAAATCAAATATAGAAATCTGGGGACGAAGAATAACATCAATCAATTTAACTCCCTGCTTAAGCGGAGCAGATCCTTTTGCTTCCAAAATTGCATCAATAAATTGAGGCTTAATGGAAAACCCGGATACAAATTCTATGATTTTATCAACGTCAATTTTCTTCTCCTGAAATAAATCAAACCGTTCCTTTTTGGCCAAACCCAATTCATATGCGCGTTGTGTAAGTCTGAAATCGGCATTGTCCTGACGCAATAAAATGCGGTATTCGGCCCTTGAAGTAAACATCCGGTATGGTTCATCTACACCCTTTGTGACTAAATCATCCACCAAAACGCCAATATAAGCCTCATCCCGTTTCAGAATAAATGGTTCAAGTCCATTTACTTTTTGATGCGCATTTATCCCGGCAACCAAACCCTGAGCAGCTGCTTCCTCATAACCGGTAGTTCCATTGATCTGTCCGGCGAAAAATAAGTTTTTAACCAGCTTTGTTTCGAGCGAATGTAGCAATTGAGTAGGATCAAAATAGTCATATTCGATTGCGTAACCTGGTCGAAAAATGCGAACATTTTCTAATCCGGGAACCTTTTTCAAAGCACGTAACTGAACATCCCAGGGCAAAGAAGATGAAAAACCGTTCAGATAATATTCGATGGTGTCCTCCCCTTCCGGCTCCAAAAAAAGCTGATGGGAAGTCCGTTCGGCAAAGGTCACAATTTTGGATTCGATGCTCGGACAATATCGCGGTCCTGTTCCAAGAATGGTTCCATTATACATGGGTGAATCGGCAAAACCTTCTTCAAGGATACTGTGAACTTCTTCGTTGGTATAAGTTATCCAGCAACTTTTTTGCTTCAAATTTGATTTTATTTCAGGCAGAAATGAAAAATTATGAATGACTTCATCACCTCCCTGTTCCTGAAGTTTTGAAAAATCGACCGATCTGCCATCAATTCTAACCGGAGTTCCCGTCTTTAAGCGCCCTGTTTTAAAACCAACATTTAATAATTGTTCTGAAATATGATACGATGCACTCTCTCCTATCCGGCCGCCTTCCATTTGAGCTTTGCCAATATGCATCAAACCATTCAAAAAAGTTCCGTTCGTTAAAACAACCGACTTCGAATAAAAATCAACACCTATCTTCGTTTTAACTCCGGTA
>JAUYTA010000922.1 GCA_030695265.1 Bacteroidota bacterium | reverse complement strand
AAATGCGGTCGTTGGTAACATCAGGGAAAACCATCTTTTTGAACTATTCTTCAGGCAACAAATATTCTGAAGCCTGGATAAAACGGTCACATTTCAGGCACGCATTCAGGTTCGAAATCAGCTCTTCGTGGATTACGCCCTGATAAGTTTCAATCACCACAAGTTTTTTCTTTTCTCCGAGAACCGATATTTCTTTATTCAACCGGGCACAAATGGCTTCCCAGCCGTTTTCAACTTTGTACGATTCGTTTTTCACCTCAACAACCGGAAGGTTTGTAAATTTTGAGGGCTTGTTTAAATATTTCTTCATTTGTTTATTCTTTTTCTAACCACATAGACACATAGGTCACAATAGAAATATTCCTATGTGTTCTATGTGTCTATGTGGTTATCTATTTACTATTTATTGATGTTCGAACCAAGTACTTCTTTGGCAACCCGATCGTTGTTTCCGGCATGGTGAAATAATGCTCTGAAATCCAAGACTTCTTCATTTTTAATCGAACTTTGATCAAATTCGGGATGATCTTTCAATAAAGATGGCAAGCGCCAGGTAGAGGCTTCGGCTTCCACACAGCCAACATTTCCGCAGGTGCAAACCGTGCCATTGTGGTTAACCACAAAGTGTCCGCCCAGGTTTCCTGCCTGAAAATGTTTACCAATCAGCAATTCACCGCCGATCAAAACAGCTGGGATCCGATTCCTGTACCCAAAGTAATAGCAACCAGTTCGGTACAACCCTGCCCTGCCCCATGTTGCCACTCGCCCAACAGAGCCATTCGCGCATCGTTCATCGCAAAAAGCGGCCAGTTCCATTTTGCGCTAGCCCAACCGACCAGATCGGTGTCCGGACCATCGTCGTACTTTTGGTTGGTCGATAAAATTCTATTTTCTACAGAATCGACCAGTCCGGCAAACGAAAAACCAATACCCAGAACGTCTTTGTTCTCAAGTTGATTCGCCAACATTATCTGATCGATCACCTGTTCAAGTTCGGGAAGTTGTGATTTCAGTCCATATGCCGATTGTGCAGGAATTTCCTTTCGGTCAACGAGTTGACCGTCTTTCAACAGGCCAATTTTGATGATGGTTCCTCCGAGGTCGATGGCAACAGAAAAGCCTCCCCCAGAAGCCTCCCCCCGACCCCCTCCGAAAGAGGGGGAGAAAGAACCGGTAGAGCCTCCCCCAACCCCTCCAAATGGAGGGGAGTTTGAACTGGTATGCGATGATTTCCTCATTTCTTTTTCCTTAACTTGGTTATTGGATATTGGACATTGGATATTCAATATTTCTTATTTCTCGTTCCTTATTTCTTATTTAGTATTCCTATTTCGCAAATTGCTTTTCCAGTTCTTCCAGGGTTTTTCCCTTGGTTTCAGAAACATATTTCAGCACGTACAACAAATTGGCCAGGCAAATCAGTGCAAAAATCAGGAAAGTAATTCCACCGCTCAATTTTTCGAGCATGATTGGAAAAACGATGGTTACAACGGTACAGGCAATCCAAAGCGACACAATGGCAATCGACATTCCTTTGCTGCGCAGGCGGTTGGGAAACAATTCGGCTGCAACCACCCACAGAGCAGGTCCCAATGATGCCGCAAAAAAGGCGATGTATCCGAGAATAAATACCAGCACCAATACTCCGGAGGTTTGATTGGTGAAATACAAAGCTGATAATCCGGCCAACATCAGCATCATGCCGGTTGAACCGATGATAATTAAGAGTTTACGTCCAAGACGGTCGATCAATACCATA
>JAUYTA010000461.1 GCA_030695265.1 Bacteroidota bacterium | reverse complement strand
ACTTTGAGGCGGACCTTGATGCACTTAATCAATTAAAATATCGGATTAATTAACTAAGTTCTGAAATCAGCAAATTAAATATCAGACGAGACTTAATACATGAAGCATTATCCGAATTGGATGCTTCTAGTTCCAATATCGATATTGACCAATTACGACAAATATATCAGCAAGCAACAAATATTCTTGGTAAACTTCAAAAGTCTTTTGAAAATATGGTTGACTACCATGAAAATATGATTTCGGAAAAGAAAAAATTTATTTCTAATGAACTACCTGCAATTCAATCAAAAATTGATCAACGCAATAAAGATTTAAGATTCTTATTGAAACAAGAGTCAGAATTGTCTCTAATCATTTCTAAAAGTGACTCTTTTGAAGAGCTCGAAATTTTGATTGGCCAATTAAATGAAAAATATAGATTAAAAGGAGAATATGAAAATGTAATTCAACAATTAAATGAAGTTGAAAGTAATCTTGAAACCTTTAACAAATCTCTGGATTCAATTGACGAAGAACTTTTTTCAGATGATTTTGAAGCGACAGTAAAGCTCCAATTGAATAAATTCAATAGACACTTTGCATCTGTCTCGGAACTTCTATATGATGAAAGATATGCTTTAAAATATGATAAGATAAAAAACAGGAACGGACAGCGACTTTATAAGTTTAGTGCTTTTAATACAAATTTCAGTTCAGGGAAAAAGCAAGGAGAAATTTCTTGTTTTGATATTGCTTATACATTTTTTGCAGATGAAGAAAACATTCCGTGTATGCACTTTATTCTTAATGACAAAAAAGAATTAATGCATGACAACCAGCTTGTTAAAATTGCAGACCTAGTAAATAAAAATGAGATTCAATTTGTTGCATCGATTTTAAAGGATAAGCTGCCTGATGAATTAAATAAGGAAGAATGCTTTATTCTAGTATTATCTGAAGATAATAAGTTGTTTCAGATAGAGTGACCTTATTATAATCGCCAAGCTTTTCAATTTTCTCATTCTCACATCTTCTCATTTTCTCCACTCCCAACTGCCCCTTCCTACCAAAACGTAGGTTAAGCCAATATTAACTCCCCTGTAATCCTTGCTATCATTGCTTTTGTGCCGTGCAACACGTTTTGTACGCCTCGTTCGTGATTCCTACCAAAAAGTAGGATTTTTTCTTGTGCCAAACTTCCTTCAGAAATAATTAAGCATCTGTAAATTTCAGATAATCAACGTTCAACGCACAACTTCCGACTTCCGACTTCTGACTTCCGACTTCCTCTGGCATCATTGTCGTAATGCTTCGGCCAAACAAGAAAAAGTTTAACCCTTAAAAAATACGAAATGAGAAAAATCGCAATTTATGGTAAAGGTGGAATCGGTAAATCCACCACCACACAAAACACAGTTGCAGGATTGGCAGAGTCGGGATTCAATGTAATGGTAGTGGGTTGTGACCCGAAGGCTGACTCAACCCGTTTGCTGCTGGGTGGATTGGCACAGAAAACAGTTCTCGACACTTTGCGCGAAGAAGGTGAAGACATTGATTTGGACGATGTAGTGAAACCAGGATATGGCGGAACCCGTTGCGTTGAATCTGGTGGTCCTGAACCTGGTGTTGGTTGTGCCGGTCGTGGTATCATTACTTCCATCAACCTGTTGGAACAGTTAGGTGGTTGGGATGAGAAATACAAAATCGACTATACCTTCTACGATGTACTGGGCGATGTTGTTTGCGGAGGTTTTGCAATGCCAATGCGTGAAGGAAAAGCCGAAGAAATTTACATTGTTGTTTCAGGAGAAATGATGGCCATGTATGCAGCCAACAACATTTGCAAAGGGATTAAAAAATATGCTCAGGCAGGTGTCGTGAGATTGGGTGGACTGATCTGCAACTCCCGTAATGTGGACAACGAACGTGAAATGATTGAAGAACTGGCCCGTCAGTTGGGAACCAAAATGATACATTTTGTACCCCGCGAAAATGTGGTTCAACGTGCTGAAATCAACCGTAAAACGGTCATCGAATACGAACCGGAGCATGCACAGGCCAACGAATACCGGGCATTATCCAAAGCCATCAACGAAAACACCAATTTCGTTATTCCTACTCCGCTGGAAATGGAAGACCTGGAGACTTTGTTAATTGATTTCGGAATCGCAAACTAAAAAATAGGAGAACCAAAGTATGTTAATGATTAGAGCAATAATTCGTCCTGACAAATCGAGTAAAGTTTTAAATGCCTTGTTTGAAGCCGGATATGTGGCTGTTACAAAAATCCCGGTAGTGGGTCGCGGAAAACAGCGTGGTATTAAAATCGGTGATGTAACCTATGATGAGCTTCCAAAAGAAATGCTGCTCATAGTTATCAAAGACGAAGACAAGGATTTTGCCGTCACTACCATTATGGAAGCTGCCCGTACCGAACCGAAAGGAGCTTTCGGCGATGGAAAAATATTCATCACACCGGTAGAAGAAGCCTACACCATCAGTCGCGGAACCAAGGAATTATAACCAAAAACTGTACGATTATGAAGTTAATTATGGCAATCATACGCATCAACAAGATGAACGAAACCAAAATGGCTTTGTCCGCTGCAGGTCTTCCTTCAATGACAGCAACCGGAAAGGTTTTTGGTCGAGGTAAAGGTCTTTGGGATGCGAAAGTGCTGGAAGGCGTAAAAAAAGACCTTCCGGAGGCATTGATTCATTTGAATAAAGAACCCCGGTTGCGTCCGCAACGCGTTGTAACTATTGTTGTTAACGATGAAAATCTCAATAAAGCTGTTGAAACCATCATCGAAGCAAACCAAACTCCCGAACCGGGTGACGGTAAAATTTTTGTCATCCCATTACACGAATCAGTCCGGGTTAGAACCGGCGAAAGAGGCGACATAACACTGGATTAAAATTTACAATTATGCCAAACAAAAAAGATTATACCAACGGATTACCAGATCCTTCAGCTCTTAGAGACGAAATTCTGAAGAAATATCCACCGAAAATAGCAAAG
>JAUYTA010000910.1 GCA_030695265.1 Bacteroidota bacterium | reverse complement strand
ACATTTGCATTATTGGGAATGGGATTGGCAACATTTTTACTCTCATCGCCGGTCATCGCTCAAAACACGAAGGAAACAAAAGAAACCAGGCACGTTAAAATGACGAAAATTGAAAATGGCAAAAAGATGGAACTCGATACTGTTCTGACTGGTAACGATGTTTTTATTTGGAATGGCGATACAATCGGACCAGCGGTACACATCAAAAGATTCAGCCCGTCGGGATTCGATAAAATGCACAACATCGATGTAAAAGTTGATCGTAGAGATGGAAAGGAAAAGGTAATGATCTACAAACATTTTCCGCCAATGCCTCCGATGCCACCTATGCCACCTGTGCGTCATATGAAAATGATGAAAGGGGCGAATTCAGGCCGGGTAATAGATTTGAATGATCCGAATATCATTTCGTACAAGAAAAAGAATTTGAGCGGCGACCGCGAAAAAATTGAGATCATCAGGAAAAAAACAGAAGAAGCGGAACATGCTAATTTCGAATTCGAATTCAATGATGAATTGATGGCTCCCGAAGCGCCTGTATTAATGAATGAATTTGACAACGAAGCATCAGATAAGAAAAAGGTCAGAAAGGAAATTGAAGTGGAAGTAGAGTCCAAAGAGAATAAATAAAGTTTTGAGACGTTATTTGGTTGTTCAAGTCAGAATTTCCACTTGAAACATGAGTACAATTAAACAGCAAGCAGATGAAGCCGGGATTAGCCATCCCGGCTCTTTTTATGTTCGTATTTAGTGTTAAAGCGTAGTTTTGACACATTTACTGCAATCGATTGTGAAAACTTGTTTTGAACTTCGATGATTGATAGCACTTATTAATCCGATTTTTTATTTCTAAATTTGGCATCCACTAATTGGCATCCACTAAACCTGTTTTGAAAATGTATTCGGTTGAAAATAAAGAAGACGAACGCTTAATCTGGTCCAGATTCCTGAAAGGCGACAATCAGGTTCTGAGTCTCATTTATTTGCAACACTCCAATGCATTGTTCGATTATGGATGCCGCTTTACTGTTGACAGAGACCTTGTAAAAGATTGCATTCAGGAAGTATTTTGTTCCTTAATACGAAGCAGAAGTAGTTTGGGTGAAACCGATAATATCAGGCTTTATTTGCTTAAATCGCTGAAGCGAAAAATCATCAGGGAACTTAAAAAAGCCAATAGTCAATCCAGTTTACTTACCGATCAGGATTTCCCATTTGACCTGCGCTGGTCTGAAAACATAGATGATCAGTTGCACGATTTGAATGAAGAAAAAATACTGTTGCTCTCGGAGGCCATGCAATCGTTGACCGACCGGCAGAAAGAAGCCATTTACCTTCGGTTTAACCGTGGCCTCGAATACGAAGAAATATCCTTCCTTCTCAATCTCAATTACCAATCATCGCGTGCCCTTATTCACCGTGCAATCGAAAAACTTCGCGAAATTATTCAGGTTCCCAACAAAAAAATCAATCAAATTTTGTTCTGTATCCTTCACCAATAAAGGAAACCTGTTTTCGAACATTAAAAAAAGTTAAAAAATCGCATCAACAAAAATCAAGTCCGTGTCTTTTCCGGGTAGAAATTATAAATCATGGAGAAGTACAGGAATTATACAGCGGTTGATTTTTTGAATGATGAAAGTTTTCTGAGATGGTTAACCAACCCAACTCAGACAGAAAACGATTTTTGGAACGGGTTTCTGAAAGCGCACCCTTATAAAAAAGATGAGATAAGAGAAGCAACACTTGTTTTCAAATTATTTCATTCTAGAGAAGAAAAACTTGGATTAAACGAGACTTACGAAATTTGGAACCGTATTCAACAGGAAGCAAAAGTTTCAAAACGAACGCTTTTCCTGAAGTTCATGAAATACGCTGCCATTTTCCTGTTGGTGTTTCTTTCAGGTGGTATAAGCTACTATTTTATCCAGCATACAGAAAAACCTGTTTATTTTGAATTGGCTGAAACCGCACAAACAGTCAGTAAAGAAGCCCGGATCATTTTAGCAGATGGCTCGGAGGTATCGCTTGAAAAACAAATTTCAGAAATTTCATACAGTAAAAACGGACGACAACTGATCGTTAACAACGACACCATCAATCAGCAAGCTGGAACCCAAAAAGAGCAGATCAATAAAGTGATCATCCCGTATGGAAAAAAGTCGATGATCATACTTTCAGATGGCACAAAAGTATGGCTAAATGCCGGAAGCCAGCTAATTTACCCTTCAGTATTTATTAATAAAACCCGGCAGGTGATGCTTATCGGAGAAGCCTATTTTGATGTGGCAAAAAATCCGGATAAACCATTTATTGTTCGCGCTTCAGACATTCATATTCAGGTATTGGGAACCAGGTTTGATATTTCCGCTTATCCTGAAGATAAAATGATACAAACCGTGCTGGAAGAAGGAAAAGTTACCCTGAAATATTCAGGAAAAGGAATTCTTAACCGCGAATATGAGGTCGATATGGTTCCAAACCAGAAGATTGAACTCAACAAATCGACCGGAGAAGCTAAGAGTCAGATGGTTGATGTAAGCAAATATGTTTCATGGAAAGAGGGAATGCTCGAATTTGAGAAGGCTGATCTGATAAGGGCACTCAAACAGGTGGAGCGATATTACGATATAAAGATACGATTGGCCGATCCGATGATTGGTTTGTATAAACTTTCGGGCAAGCTCGATTTGAAAGATAAACCGGAGGAAGTACTGAATGTGATCAGGTTGACAGTGCCAATTGACTGGCAGAAAAAAAGCAATGGTGATTTTGTGATTATTAGTAAATAAAAGACAATAAAGAACAAAAATAAAAAGATCCGGAAAATGTGGCTGCATTCCCCGGATCAAAATAAAAAGTGCAATTATTTAGTGTGTTAAACCAAACATTTCAAAAGTATGAAAAAAAAGTTCTATGTACGAACTTTCCATGAGATTGGAGAGTTTAAAAAACTGTACCTTATTATGAGGCTATCTTTTATGATGTTGCTTGTCAGTTCCTTATCGGTTATTGGCAACTCTTATTCGCAGTCAACAAAGTTTTCTTTTCAGTTGTCGAATGCAACTGTAAAAGATGTATTTCAGCAAATCGAGCGTAACAGCGAGTTCATCATCGTTTATTCCGACGATATGATTGATGTTACCCGCGAAGTTTCGATGAAAGTTGTAGATGCCACTGTTGAAAAGGTTCTGGATCAGATCCTGAAAGTGACCAACAACGGTTATGAAATTAAAGAACGGCAAATTGTAATCACAAAGCTGAAAGATTTGCAATTGAATGAAATGACCGTTCAGACAGAACGCCCTCTTAAAGGTGTGGTCAAAACATCCGATGGGAGTACGCTTCCCGGTGCAACTGTTATCGAAAAAGGCACCAGCAATGGAACCATTACAGATTTTGACGGTAATTTCACCTTGAACGTAAGCAAGGCAAATGCGGTAATTGTGTTCTCTTTTGTAGGGATGAGCACAATTGAAATGGATTATACCGGCCAGGCAAACATGAACGTAATCATGCGCGAAGATGCCATTGGATTGGATGAAGTGGTAGCGATTGGATACGGCGTTCAGAAAAAGAAAGAAATCACTTCATCGATCACAAACGTTAAGGCTGAAGATTTTAAACAGGGAGCAATGACAAGCTCTCCGATGCAGCTGGTTCAGGGAAAGGTTGCTGGTCTGGCAATTTCCCGTCGTAACGGAGGCGATCCAACTTCGGGCGTTTCTGTTCAGTTACGTGGTGTTTCTACGGTTTCCGGCAATCTCGAACCTTTGGTTATTGTTGACGGAGTTCCCGGAGGAAGCCTGAATTCAGTATCTCCCGAAGATATTGAATCAATTGACGTACTCCGCGATGGTTCGGCTGCTGCTATTTATGGTACACGTGGAACCAATGGTGTAATAATTATTACCACAAAAAAAGGTAGTTCAGGCCAAATGAAAATTGAATATTCGGCTTATGGAACGGTGGACCAAATGACAAAACGTCCGGAATTACTTTCGGCAAGCGAATATCGGGAAGTTGCCAAAGAATTTAAAGCATCGGGCAATAACGACAAAATTGGCAAAGCAAATGCCATGATTGATTATGGCGCAGATACAGACTGGTTTAAGGAACTGACCCGTACCCCAATCAGTCAGGTTCAGTACATTTCTCTTTCAGGAGGGAATAAAACGACCACTTACATGGCTTCGCTCAATTACCGCGATATTGACGGGATCGTTGAACGTTCGTACCAGAAAATGCTGAACAGCCGCATGAGCCTGAATCATTCAGCCTTTGACGACAAGTTGAAACTTGCCTTTAATTTATCGGCCAGTACCCGTAAATTCAGCCCGGTTGATTATGAAATTTACCGTCAGGGAATGACAAGAAACCCAACGCTCCCTGTATTCAATACAAATGGTACATACTATGAAACAAACGGCTGGGAAGACTACAACCCGGTTGGAATGATCTTTCAAACTGACCGCGACAACCAGGCCACCGAACTTCTTGGCAATACCCGGATTTCTTATGAATTTTTGCCGGGATTGACTGCATCGGTATTAGGCGCAGTTCAAAAGAACAATGAATTCAGGGGATACTACAGTTATAAAGGTTCGTCGAACAGTACACAAAGTGGTTACAACGGACGTGCAAACCGAGAGTATTTGCAGTGGTATGACCAAACACTTGAAACAACACTGAATTACAGCAAGCTGGTAAACGATGTTCACCGTTTTGACATATTGGGTGGATATTCGTATCAGGACTTTACCTATGAACAATTCTTTGCTGAAAACAGCAATTTCATTACCGATCAATATACCTACAACAATTTAGGCGCAGGCGATTATCTTCCTCAGGGAAATGCAGTTATGAACAGTTCGAAAAACTCAAGTAAATTAGTTGCATTTATCGGAAGAGCCATCTACTCTTATCAGGATAAATACCTGATGACTGCCGGAGTGCGTTATGAGGGTTCATCAAAATTCGGCGAAAACGAAAAATGGGGTTTGTTCCCGTCTGTTTCGCTTGGTTGGAGAATAAGTGAAGAAGGCTTTATGGCGGATGTTGACTGGATTGATGATGCAAAAGTTCGTTTAGGATATGGGGTTACCGGTAATCAGGGAACATCTCCTTATGCTTCGCTGGTAAGAATGCGTCCCGGCCCGCGTATGTTGTATAACGGCAAATGGATTCCCGGAACTGAACCTGCTTCAAACCCGAATCCTGATTTGCGTTGGGAAACCAAAACCGAGTGGAATGTGGGTTTGGACCTGACTGTTTTAAAAAACCGGTTTACAGCCAACTTGGATATTTATAACCGTTTAACAAGTGATCTTATCTACACTTACAATGTTCCGACACCTCCAAATATTTATAATCAGACAACTACCAACGTAGGCGAAATAAGAAACAGCGGAATCGAGTTGTCTTTGAATGCCGTAGCTGTAAAAACGGGTGATTTTAAATGGTCAGTAGATTTTAACATCAGCCACAACAGCAACGAACTGGTATCATTGTCGAACGATGCTTATCCGTTTAACTATCAGGATATCGGCAATATCGGTTCTCCAGGTTTAAATGCAACCCCATCATTCAGGTTGGAAGAAGGAAAACCAATTGGGAACATGTTCGGATATAAATTTGCAGGTTTTTCTCCTGAAGGAAAGTGGCTGGTTTATAACAAAGCTGGCGCTTCTATTCCGGTCAATGATGCTGTTTATGAAGATAGAGACATTATTGGCAATGGTTTGCCAAAAGTTTACATGGGCCTTGGAAATACCCTGAAATATAAAAACTGGGACATGTCAGTATTCTTCCGTGGTGTATTTGGCTATGACATTTTGAATACACTGGGTATTTTCCACGAGAACGAATATATGCTTCCTTTGAATGTGCTGCGTTCAAGCCGCGATATTAATTTGTTTGATTCGCAACAGTACACCAGTTTTTATGTTGAAAAAGGCGATTTCGTGAAACTGGACAATGTTACCCTTGGATATAATTTCAATGTGAAAGGAAGTAAAGTATTTCAGAAAGCCCGCATCTACGCATCGGGGCTGAACTTGCACACCTTTACCGGATACTCCGGAATTGATCCGGAATTGGAAATCAATGGTCTGGAGCCGGGAACAGATTCCCGCAGGGCATATCCGCGCACAACTACTTATACTTTGGGTATCAACTTAATATTCTAATACTTGAAAACAATGAAAAAACTATTTAAAATATATTTTACCATTTTACTGGTACTTGGTGCAGTTTCCTCTTGTACCGACTTGTCAGAGGATTTGTACAGCGAAATTCTTCAGGATAACTTTTTCCAGACTCAGGAGGAAGTAATTTCGGCCATCGCGCCTGTTTATGGAAATATGCGCGTTTTTACAAACGATATGTGGGATTTGAATACACATTGTACCGACCAAACCCTAATCCCAACCCGCGCTTTGGGTCACTGGTACGATGGCGGTCACTGGCAACGTGTACACGAACATACCTGGACTCCTGAAACGCCACAGATTAACGGTGCATGGGGATTTAATTATACCCTGATCAATAATGCCAATAAGGTAATCTATCAGCTCGAAAGTCTTCAGAACATGGATGCTGATCTGAAAGCTTTATTTGCTGCCGAATTGAAAATGATCCGTGGTTTTGGCTATTACAACCTGATCGATTTTTTCGGTAATGTTCCGAAAGTAACATCTTGGGTGGTTGAGGACGAGACTCCGCCAACTACTCCACGGGCAGAAGTTTTCAATTTTATTGTAAACGATGTTGAAACGAATGTTGAAAATCTCTCAGACAAAGTTGATAATACAACTTACGGCCGTTTTAATAAATACGCCGGTTATGCCATGTTAGCCAAATTTTACCTCAATTCACAGGAGTGGACCGGAACCGCTAAATGGGACAAGGTGATTGAATATTGCGACAAAATTATCAGTTCTGGCAAATACTCACTGTCTGCCAATATTTTTGACAATTTTCTTATTAAAAACGAAGGTTCAAAAGAGAATATTTTCGTGATACCTTACGATGAAGTTTACACAAATGCATGGGGAACAAACTTTACCGTTTTCTGGAGGGGAATGCATTATGCACACCAATATACCTATGGAACCTCAATGGGTCCGTGGAACGGTTTCTGTGCATTGCCGGGCTTTATTCATTCGTTTGACAATGAAGATAAACGTGCAACCAGCTGGATAAGCGGTCAGCAATATTCCTCAACTGGTGAAGAATTGAAAGGCTCGCAGGAAAGCAATGGTAAATTGTTAAACCTGACCATT
>JAUYTA010000460.1 GCA_030695265.1 Bacteroidota bacterium | reverse complement strand
GTTTTTCCAACTTCGGATATATTCATATTAAATAAGCAAAAATTCATACCGTTTATCTGTCTGAAATAACCTAAATTAGGCTCACAGATTATCCCCCAAATTAACAGATCGACCATTTTGCAATATCCTGATTTATGAAACTTTCGATAATCACAGGCTATTCAATTATTGGAAATTCATTCAGCAACATTCCAATTGCCATTCTTTACAAACGGGATGGCGGCCAGACCTATTTCGGGACAGATAATTTACTCTCATTTTTGTTCCCTTCATTTTCAGATTTTTCAGGTATATCATTCGGCGCCTGTTTCTACCTTTTCACAGGGAAAGTGAAATACAAAGATCCACTGGAATATTTGCCTTTCTTCAAACGAAAGAAGCCCAAACTGTTCAGTAAAACGTAGTTTGGTTATAGGATTGACCGTTTTCTTAACTGCTTGGAATTTTGCATCAGTCAGTTGTGTTCATTTATTGTCATTCTGTTGTTACCTCCCGGCAACTTAATGACTACCAAATGACAATTGAATGACTTTAATGGCATTGGGTAATACGGATATTCATTTTGGTTATCTGAACTTTTCGGAGTACATCCGGCTTTTCCGACCTTTTCCTCTTTTTGGGAACAGAAGTTACAAGGTTCAATTAAAAATCTTAATTTTGGGCAAAGTTGAATCAGAATGGCAGACCAGAGACTTAGTTTACAACAAAGGTTATTACAAAAACTTTCTCCGCAGCAGATACAGGTTATCAAGTTGCTTGAGATTCCTGCGATTCAACTCGAACAGCGGATAAAAAGCGAATTGGAGGAAAATCCGATTCTGGAGATGACGGAAGAAAGCGAAGAGGACGAAAAATTCGATGAATCGGATGATTCTTCCTCTGACGACGAATTTTCGCTCGAAGATTACCTGAACGATGAAGATGTTCCCAGCTACCGTTTATCGGCCAATAATTACTCCAAAGACGACAAACTGATCGATATGCCCTATTCTTCGGGCATCAGCTTCCACGATTCGCTCATCGAACAGCTTGGGCTTGCCAATCTGACTGATGAAGAACAATTGATCGCAGAATACATTATCGGTAATATTGACGAGGATGGCTATTTGCGCCGCGATTTACTTTCTATTTCCGATGACCTCGCTTTTCACCTTAACATGGAAGTGAAACTTGAAGATCTGGAACGCTACCTCAAACTCATTCAGGATTTTGACCCACCAGGTATTGGGGCACGCGACCTTCAGGAATGTTTGCTGTTGCAGATTCTCCGGAAAAAAGGCAAAGATTCCACCAGTATGGCAGCAAAGATACTTCAGGAAACATTTGAAGAATTTACCAAAAAACATTATGACAAGATTATCCGGAAATTCGAAATTTCGGAAGCAGATCTCAAGGAAGCCATTGATGAAATCCTGAAACTGAATCCGAAACCCGGAAGTTCATACAGCAATCCGATGAGCAAATCGAACCAGGTAATTGTTCCTGATTTTTTGCTCGACAACCTGGAAGGCGAGCTGCATCTGAGCCTTAACCAGAAAAATGTTCCTGATTTGCACCTGAACGGCACCTATCTCGATCTGATGAAAACCTATTCGGTGAACAAGAACGCAGCTTCGAAAGAACAGAAAGATGCCATGCTGTTTATGAAACAAAAGCTCGACTCGGCCAAGTGGTTTATTGATGCAATCAAACAACGACATCAAACTTTGGAGGTTACCATGACCGAGATCGTTAAATTTCAGAAAGAATTTTTTCAGGATGGCGACGAAACCAAGTTGCGGCCAATGATCCTGAAAGACATTGCAGATATAACCGGACTGGATATTTCAACCATTTCGCGCGTTTCGAACAGCAAATACATTCAAACACATTTTGGAATTTACCCGCTTAAATATTTCTTTTCTGAAGGAATGCAAAAGGATACCGGCGAAGAAGTTTCGACACGCGAAATCAAGAAAATTCTGGAAGAATGTATTGACAATGAAGACAAGCGCCATCCGGTAACGGATGAAAAATTGGCGCTTATACTGAAAGAAAAATCGTACGTTGTGGCAAGGCGGACGGTTGCCAAATACCGTGAACAACTGGGAATTCCGGTTGCCCGAATGAGAAAAGAACTTTAGAAAATGTCAAATAAAATATTAACCACTTCAGCCCGTGTAACTTCCATCATTTTTCACCCGTTGCTGATACCGACACTGGGATTCGTGCTGCTTTTAAATTCCAATTTTTATTTTGCGCTTTTGCCCTGGAGCGTGAAGAAATTTATGCTGTTAACGGTGTTTCTTTCAACTTGTATCTTGCCAGCGCTGAGCATACTCATTCTTTCGATGAGTCCAAAATTCGATATGAACATGGAAAAAAGCACCGACCGGATTTTGTCAATGTTACTTGGTTCCGTTTTTTATTACCTTGGTTATGTGGTACTTGAACGGGTGCAGGTTTATCCGATTTACAACCTATTTCTCATTGCCGCCATTCTTGTTCAGATTTCACTTATCGTTGTATCCCTGAAATGGAAAATAAGCGCTCATTCCGCAGCAATCGGCGGTTTGATTGGCGGAGTCAGCGCCTTGTCGTTCCGGCTTCAGGAAAATCCTGTGCTGATTTTATCTGTACTTATTCTCGTTGCCGGACTGGTTGCAACCTCGCGCCTGATTCTTTTAAAGCACACCAATTCACAGGTTTACGCCGGATTTACACTCGGATTCCTCATCATCGGACTCA
>JAUYTA010000897.1 GCA_030695265.1 Bacteroidota bacterium | reverse complement strand
GTGTAAAATCACTGATACTACGACTGATTGAAGGCATTGTATTAATAGCTTCCCTGCTGATGTTCGTTGCAGCACCAGTTTTTTCAGTGCTGAAAGCCGACGGTTTTGCGCCAACAACAATAACCTCACCCACATCAAAGCTTTCTTCTTTTAATACAACATTTAAACCAAAAGATTCACCAAGGAAAAGGTTTACATCGGTATAAGTTGCTTTGTTATAGCCAACAAATGACACTTCCACCCTGTATGGTCCCCCTGAACGCATACCCTGAAGCGTAAAACGACCTTCGGAATTCGAAATGGTACCGTATTGAGTACCTGAAGGTTGGTGTGTGGCCGAAATGGTAGCACCGGGAAGAGACTCATTGTTCGCATCTGTAATTTTTCCATTTATCCCCGAGGTTGTTACCTGCGAATAACCTGAAAAAGTTACCATGAAGAAAGCGAATAGTAATAAATAAATTTTCAGCATACTTTTCATAGACAATTTGTTTTAAATTTCTGGACAAAGAACGTTATTTGATGTTTGATTCAATTAATCTGTTTCTTACTATAATGTTACCAATTTGTGACAAAATGATTAAGATTAAAGCGGGTTACTTTTTGTTAAAAAAGCATAAATAATTGGCGCTTTTTACACTTGAAAATTAATACTAAATATGAATTTGTATAAGGCGAGTTATCAACAGGAAAGCTATTGATAAAATGTTAATAAATATTAAAATATCAATTCGTTAATCATTTGATTTCACAATTAAAATGGTAATGATTTTTCTTTCCCGATCGTCCTTCCCGAAATAGCCACGACAAACAATTCATACGCCGAGGTGTTTTTCTTTTATATTTTAATATTTTTGCAATCTAAATTTGAGCAGGAACTATATTTTGCATGAGATGGAAGAAATAGAAATCAGGCAAATGCTTGATGAAAAAGGATTTATTGATGAGCCGGTTAGCCCTGAATTGAAACTGGTTGAAGAAATTAACCGGCTGAAAAAAGAAAAAAATGCGGTTATTCTCAGTCATTACTATGTTGAGAGCGACCTTCAGGATATTGCTGATTATGTGGGCGATAGTTTGGGACTTGCACAGGAGGCCGCTAAAACAGAGGCCGATCTGATCGTTTTTGTTGGTGTGCACTTTATGGCCGAAACTGCAAAAATCATCAACCCAAACAAAAAAGTGATTTTGCCCGACCTGAAAGCAGGTTGCTCACTGGCCGACTCAGCGCCTGCTGAAAAATTTGCTGAATTTAAAGCCCAATACCCCGACCACAAGGTGATTTCTTATATCAATTGCACGGCAGATTTAAAAACCTTGACCGACGTAGTTTGTACCTCGGCCAATGCATTGAAAATTGTAAACAGTTTTCCGCCTGAACAGAAACTGATTTTTGCTCCCGATAAAAACCTCGGCAATTACATCAACAGCCTCACAGGTCGCGACATGGTTTTATGGGATGGAGCCTGCATGGTTCACGAAAAATATTCTGTCGAAAAAATCATTGATCTGATGGATCAGCATCCGGATGCTGAATTTATTGCCCATCCGGAGTGTGAAAAACCGGTTTTGCTGGTGGCCAAATTCATCGGATCGACCACTGCTTTGCTGAACTATGCGGCTAAAAGCGACTCTAAAAAATTCATCGTGGCCACCGAAAGCGGCATTCTGCACCAGATGAAAAAAGCTTGTCCGGATAAAATTTTCATACCGGCGCCTTCCATTGATTCAACCTGTGGCTGCAACGACTGCTCGTACATGAAACTGAACAGTCTTCAAAAATTATACATCTGCCTGAAACATGAACTTCCGGAGGTAACTCTTTCAGAAGAGGTAATCCAAAAAGCTCAATTGCCGATTTTCAGAATGCTGGAGATTTCGAAATAATACCAAAAATATTTTCAGGCACATTAAAATAAGGACTAAACTATCCGCTAATTTATTATTTTTACATCGTGTTACGTTTTGACAGATTCATGCTATTGATGAAACAAATCGTGTTCAAATAATAAATAAATGACTGAAATTATGGAAGGAATTTCTTCTCAGCTCACGGATAAGTTGCTCGCACTCGAGGAATGGTTTGGCCAGCGAAAAGGGTCGATTGTCGCCTTTTCCGGTGGAATTGATTCAACTTTAGTACTTTACCTTGCCCGCAAATTTCAGGGAAAAGAAAATGCAATTGGGGTGATTTCCAACTCCGAAAGCCTGAAAAACCGCGACTTCCTGGAAGCCAAAGATTTTTGTAAACAGTTCGATATCCACCTGGAAGTAATTGTCACCAATGAACTTGAAGATGAACGGTACAACCAGAACCCTATCAATCGCTGCTTTTTTTGCAAGGAACATTTGTTCCACGATTTAACCGAAATCTGCGAAAAATATCCGGGATTCGAAGTGCTGAGCGGAACCAATGCCGACGATCTGGGCGATTACCGTCCAGGTATCGATGCGGCAAAAAAATTCGAGGTACAATCTCCAATGGTCGATTGCAAAATTTCGAAAGAAGAAATACGTCAGATTGCCAAACACTTTCAATTGCCAAATTGGGACAAACCTGCAAGCCCATGCCTGAGCTCGCGGATACCATACAATCAATCGGTTACGCTTCAAAAACTGAGACAAATTGAAGATGCCGAAGAAATTCTGAACAGCTATGGGTTCGCCGATGTGCGGGTGCGGCATTACGGAACTTACGGCAAAATTGAAGTTCACAAAGAAGATCTGACGAAACTGCGCATGGTTCAGAATGAAGTCGTTCAAAAAATTACCGCTCTCGGATTTGAGCATTGCGAAATTGATCAGGAAGGATTGATTTCGGGAAAAATGAACCGGGTGCTAACCAACTTAAAAAGCTAAAAAATGAGAATATTGTATTACG
>JAUYTA010000882.1 GCA_030695265.1 Bacteroidota bacterium | reverse complement strand
GCTCGTATGCCGAATTGGTGATTGCTGAAAAACTGGGTTTGTCAGGCGACGAAATCATGTTTACCTCCAACGATACGCCAGCTTACGAATATCAAAAGGCAATTGATTTGGGTGCCATCATTAATCTCGACGATATTTCACACATCGAATACCTCGAAAAAAATGTCGGACTTCCAGAAATGGTTTGCTTCCGGTACAATCCCGGCTCGCTGAAAGAAGGAAATACCATCATTGGTCATCCGGAAGAAGCGAAATACGGTTTTACCCGCGAACAATTGTTTGAAGGTTACCAGATGCTGCTCGACAAAGGCGTGAAACGTTTTGGGCTTCACACCATGGTCGCCTCCAATGAACTCGATTCCGCTTATTTCGTCGAAACGGCTCAAATCCTTTTCGAGCTGATTGTTGATCTCAATGAAAAGCTGGGAATTAAAATTGAATTCGCCAATCTGGGCGGAGGCATTGGAATTCCATACCGGCCAACCGATCAGCCTGTTGATCTGGATTTTATGAGCCGCGGAATTGAAAAATTATATCAGGAAAAAATCGTTGCAAACGGATTGAATCCGCTGAGAATTTGTTTCGAGTCGGGTCGCGCAATGACCGGACCGTTTGGGTTTCTGGTATCGAAAGTGCTGCACATCAAAAAAACATACAAACAATACGCCGGACTCGATTCGAGCATGGCCAACCTGATGCGCCCTGCACTTTACGGTTCATATCATCACATTACAGTAATGGGCAAAGAATATGAACCACTGGATCAGGTGTACGATGTTACCGGTTCATTGTGCGAAAACAATGACAAATTTGCCATTAACCGCAAATTGCCGGTAATGGAACCCGGTGATATTGTAGTAATTCACGATACCGGAGCTCACGGGCATTCCATGGGTTTCAACTACAACGGCAAACTGCGCTCAGCCGAGCTGCTGCTCCGCGAAAACGGTGAAGTGGTTCAGATTCGTCGCGCCGAAATCTTAACCGACTATTTTGCTACATTGGACTTTGAAGGGTTGAAGGATTTCAAATAAAATACTTGATATCATTATAGGAAGAGCTGGTGGAAACCGGTTTTTTTGTTATGCGATATATAAGATACGGCATGTCTGGCTCAAAAGAACGTTAGTAAATAAAGACTATATTTGAAAAAAAACAAAATGCCAAATCTTTATATCATTTCAGGTTGCAATGGCGCAGGAAAAACAACTGCATCCTACTCCATTTTGCCTGAAATGCTCAAATGTAAAGAGTTTGTCAATGCTGATGAAATTGCCAAGGGGCTTTCTCCCTTTCAACCGGAAAAGGTAGCAATTGACGCCGGACGAATTATGCTGGATCGCATTAAAATGTTGATTGGTCTTAAGGTCGATTTTGCTTTTGAAACAACCTTGGCTGCAAAATCGTATGTCAAATTCATTCGTGAAGCTCAGGCCAATGAGTATTTTGTCACTCTGATTTACTTTTGGCTAAACTCTCCTGAACTTGCTGTTGAAAGGGTAAAAAGCAGGGTGCTTTCAGGAGGACATGACATACCGGAATCAGTTATTTATCGCAGATACAAATCGGGTATGGATAATCTGTCAAAACTATATTTGCCAAATTGTGATTATTGGTTAATTATTGACAATTCAGAACCTCCGTTTCAAATAATAGCTGAAGGCTTAAAATCGGAAACGATAGAAATAAATGATCAGGTAAAATACAATCAAATAATAAAAATATGACAACGGAAAACATAAATAATTTAAGGGCGAAAATTCTTCAGGGTATTAAAATGTCCTACAATAAATTGTTGGCAGCCAAACAAAAAGAAAATGGTGAATTGGTAATATCCCAAAAGGGAAAAATTGTAAAAATAAAAGCAAAAAAATTGATTAATCAATAATTACTAATTTTTCATTTTATTGTCTTCTATGAACATAGGATTTGATGCCAAACGCGCTTTTAACAATACTGCCGGACTGGGAAATTTCAGCCGGAGTACAATTACTGCGCTTGCAAGTCAGTATCCTGATGACCGGTTTTTCCTGTTTCATCCCGGAAACAAGAAGCCGCTTTTTACCGCTCCTGAAAATGCCACAGAAATAAAACCGAAAAATCTGGCATGGAAAATACTGAAAAACGTATGGCGCAGCTTCCAGATTTCAAAACTGGCCAGGGAACTTCATTTAGACATCTATCATGGATTAAGCCACGAATTGCCTGCAGGTATTGAAAAAACCGGTATTAAATCGGTGGTCACCATTCACGACCTGATTTACATTCGTTATCCTGACTTTTTTATGAAAATCGACCGGAATATTTATGATCTGAAATTCAGACATGCCTGTCAGGCTGCCGATCGGATTCATGCCATTTCAAAACAAACCAAACGCGATCTGATTCAGTTTTTTTCAGTTCCGGAAGAAAAAATTGAAGTTATCTACCAGGCAGTTAATCCTTTGTTTTTTGAGGTTTGTACCGAAGAGCAAAAACTTGCCATCCGCAAAAAATACCAGCTTCCGGAGGAATTTATTTTAACTGTCGGAACCATTGAACCGCGCAAAAATCTCATGAATTTGCTCAAAGGAATGGTTTCTGAAAAAATAAACATTCCACTTGTAGTGGTCGGAAGATCAACTGGCTATCAGCAAAGAGCCCGGACATTTATTGAGGAAAACCGCCTACAGGTATTTTTTTTACACGGTATTAAAGATGCTGAACTTGCAGTTTTATACCAGTCAGCCACAGCAATGATCTATCCGTCGTTGTTCGAAGGATTTGGGCTACCGGTAGCAGAAGCGCAGGCATCTGGATGTCCGGTGATTACCTCGAATACCAGCAGTTTGCCTGAAGCTGGCGGGGATGCTGCAATCTATATAAATCCGGATAATCCCAAAGAAATCGGTCAGGCAATTAAGTCACTGCTTGCAAGTCAAAGTCAGCAGGAAACAATCATCGCCAAAGGCAGGATCAACGCACAACGGTTCACTCCGGAGAAATATGCCATTCAATTGAGACAATTATATAAATCCATTATTCATGCATGATGACGTAAAAGCAGCGCTCGAAGTGCTGCAAAATGGCGGGGTAATTTTATATCCGACCGACACGATTTGGGGAATTGGCTGCGATGCCTGCAACGAAGACGCAGTGAAGCGAATTTATGTGATCAAGAACCGCATCGACTCGAAAAGCATGATTGTTCTATTGGAGAATGCAGCTTTACTGGATCGGTATATTGATGAAGTTCCTGAAATCGCTTTCGACCTGATTGAAGTAACCGACAAACCACTCACCATCATTTACGACGGTGCAAAAAATCTGGCCGGGAATCTGATTGCCGACGATGGAAGCATTGGAATCCGAATCACAGCAGAAGCTTTCAGCAGCGACCTGATCCGCCGGTTTAAGCGCCCGATTGTTTCAACTTCGGCGAATATCAGTGGCAAACCTTCGCCTGCATGCTTTGACGAAATCGATCAGGAAATCATTGATTCTGTTGACTATGTAGTAAAATATCGTCAGGCTGACACACGCAAAGCGATTCCGTCTGGCATCATAAAACTCGGACGAGATGGTGGAATAAAAATAATAAGACCTTGATAAAAGTGGTCAGTGGTCAGTCGCAGTTGTCAGAAATGCCTCACAGACGTTAAATTTTTAACTCAAAACTTGAAAATAACCACATAGACACAACTTGTCCCGATTTGTCAGCGATTTTATAGAGTATGTCCATTTTATTGTATTGGATATTAAACAACAATAGATAAATGAGTTACGGGTAAATTTGCTCACTCTAAACATGGCGGTGACCATTTTATTAATTGTTAGGTCTTTTATCGGTGAACAATAAGGTAATAAGGTAAAAATCAAATGTATAACTTTTCTACTAAGGTTAACAAATTGAAAATAAGGTTTTTATGTTTTTCAAAAAAACCTTATTTTTTTCCATCAAACCTCTTATGTTTGCGATTTTTAAGTTAATACTTTTGTAAGATAATAAAAGGACAGTAATGGGAAAATAATTTAAACCAAGACAACAAGAAATTGTATGTCGTTACTGAGAGAAATTCCCATTACTGAATTTTCTTCGAGTCTGAACAGTATTGAGAAACTATTGCTACACGCATAGATTTCGTATCAAATTGAGAGGAAAGACTGTGAGATAAATTCCTTAACTATTAAATTTAAAATAAAATGGAGTTAACAAAGCAGTCAGTAGGAATTGATGTCAGCAAAGACAGTTTAGAGGTTAAATTCAAAGAGAAAAGTGCCAAAGGAATAAAGATAAAAGGCAGTAGTAAATTTGACAATACTTCGAATGGTTTTATTAATTTGCTTGAATGGTGCAACAAAAGGGAAATGGGGGAAAATGTAGTATATGTGTTGGAAGCAACAGGGGTATATCATGAAGATGTGCTATATTTTCTTTTCGACCAAGGGAAAATGGTTTCGGTGGAACTTCCCCAGCGTATAAAATATTTTGCCAAAAGTAAAGGTGTGAAAACCAAAAACGATCTGATTGACAGTGGTGTGATAGCTGATTATGGATTGGAAAGGGAACTTAAAGTATGGCAACCGCCAGGAAAGGAGTTTAAAACTTTACGTGATTTAAGCCGTGAACACAATACGTGTTTATTTCACTTTAGAAGTACCCCACCTTTCAATCGAAAAGTATACCACTTAGTCATAACAGAACGAGGATAAAAACTCGTTTATAAAGCATGATAAGTGTGTATATGAAACAAGAAATTATTATTCGGAGCCACCGT
>JAUYTA010000877.1 GCA_030695265.1 Bacteroidota bacterium | reverse complement strand
CGCCCGTCGGCACGGGCCATCGGGCCCCAGGCAACCTCCCCGTCCAACAGTTGTTTCGGCGCCATGTGAACGTACTTTTTACTGTCAGGTTTAATCATAGTCTGCGTTCCATCATCGCTTAGCACATACATTTTATTATCAGCAATCAGGTATGGTCCCAGACCAAAACGGCCTTCTTTTCCTGAAGTCCAGACGATTTTGGTGACATCATCCGGAGAAACACAAACCAATTGGTTACGCAGCGGGCCTGCATCTTTGGGCTGAATTCCAAACATCATCCCGTCCCAAATAACAGGAGTTTGCTGTTCGCAAGCCATTCCATCCTTCGGGCTGAATTCTTTTAAGACATCTACTTTATATTCTACTCCTGAAGGAGTTACTTTAATCATCATACTTCCGGCACCATATCCGGCAGTTAAAAATACTTTTCCATCGGGGAAACAAACCGGAGCCGGAGCAACCACCGAATGGTTCCAGGCAGTTGACTGCCAAAGGATTTTGCCTTCATCGTCGCCTTCCGCTGACACGGCAATTACCGCCCCAACAGCGCTATATACATACATTTTCTTGCCGTTAAAAGTCCAGGGAACAATTGAAGAGTGCGACATTTGTATCCCGCCCGGATTTGGAGTTTCCCATAAAACTTCGCCCGTGGCCAAATCAACTGCAATCATTACGGAAGTTCCGCCAGGAGCAAGAATCGCTTTATTTCCGTCGATCATCGGACATTGTCCGGTAAACCACAGCGGTACTTCGGTCTGGTATTTCTGAACCATGTCGAGCCCCCAAACCAGATCACCGGTTTCACGCTTCACGCACATCACGTGGCAGCGTGGTCCAATGGTCAACACATATTCAGGAGTTATGGCGGGAACCGTGCGCGACATCCCATGATTTCGTTTGATGCTCAATTTGTACGAACGCCTCCAAAGTTCCTTGCCATCTTCAAGCGAAAAACAGCGCAAGGCATCTTCGCGTGACGTTTCATCATAATCCATCAAATAAACTTTTCCCTCATAAATGGCAGGTCCCGCGTGGCCTTCGCCCAATTCAACCGACCACAAAATTTCAGGATGATCGCCCGACCATGAGTTTTTAAGCGGTTGTGAGTTTTTTACAATATTGTCGTAATCAGCTCCACGGAAACGGGGCCAGGTTCCTTTTAAAGTAGATGTTGAAGTTCCGAACGATGCGAAATTCTCGCCAATGTTTACAACATCCATAATTGTTGAATCGGCGCCTTTGTTATCTTCTCCCGGAATGCTTTCAACAAACTGACTGGTCGGATCTTTCAGGAGCCACCAGAAAAAAAGGATGAGCATTGTTCCAACAGTCGCCCACAGAATGTATTTTATATTCTTTTCCAAGTCTGTTTTGTTTTCAGTCATTTGTATTTGAACCTTTTATTTTTCTGAATTCAGCCTCGATGTCTTCAATGGCAGGCAAACTTGATTTCAGATTATCCGGTAAAATATTTGTCAGATGATATTCAGAAATTCCCATTGGTTTATTGATGTCGCTTAAAGCATACTCTGCCACCACTTTATCTTTGCTTTTACAAAGTATTAAACCAATTGTTGGTTCATCGCCAATTTGTCTGTATTGCTCATCAATTGCTTTTATGTAGAAGTTCATTTTTCCGGCATGTTCCGGTTCAAAATCAGTTTTTTTCAAATCTATTACCACATAACAATGAAGACGTGTTTGATAAAATAGCAAGTCAATTGAAAAATCACGGCTACCGACCTTTAGTGGAACCT
>JAUYTA010000872.1 GCA_030695265.1 Bacteroidota bacterium | reverse complement strand
TAATTGACCCGATCATGGGAGGAACCGGTATGAGGGGAAATTTTGTGACCTTCAGGTTTGAGAAAGAAAGTGAGGTGAAATCATGAGATATGCAATGGCCATTGATACAAAAAAATGCGTCGGCTGTGCCGATTGTGTGGTAGCTTGTCAGACTGAAAATAATGTACCAATCGGGTATTGCCGCGACTGGATTGTAGAAGTAACCGATGGAACTTATCCGCAACTGGAGATTGAACTTCGTTCGGAACGCTGCAACCATTGCGACAACTCGCCTTGCGTACGCTGCTGCCCTACCGGCGCCAGTCATTACGAAAAAGGTGGAATTGTTGTGGTAACCCATCACAAATGCATTGGCTGCGGCGCCTGCATTGCAAGCTGCCCATACGATGCACGGTATTCGCATCCTGAAGGATATGTCGATAAATGTACCTTCTGCATTCACCGGATAGAAAAAGGGGAAAAACCTGCCTGCGTGGCTGTATGCCCTACCAAGTGCATGTATTTTGGAGACCTGGAAAATCCGAACAGCGAAGTTTCACTCGTTCTGAAAAAGCGCAAACACAAGACACTAATTCCGGAGGCCGGAACAAAACCACAGGTTTATTACCTTATTTAAACTGAAAAGGAATGAGAGAAGAAATCATCACAAGCGGTCGGCTGAATCCGCATATTGATCCCTATCTGGAAATCTGGCACTGGCAAATTCCACTTTATCTGTTTCTTGGTGGTTTGGCAGCAGGCATTTTGTTTTTTGCCGCATTGTACACCATTATGGGAAAAGAGGATAATTATCCGGGAGCAGTTCGCCGCGCGCCAATTATTGTTCCTATTTTGCTGGTACTTGGTCTGTTTGCCTTGTTTTTGGATTTGAAACACAAACTCTACTTCTGGCAACTTTATACCACCGTCCGTTTGCAATCACCCATGTCGTGGGGTGCCTGGACTTTAATGGCCATTACTCCCCTCTCGATGGTTTGGGTTGCACTGCATATCCGCGAATTTTTCCCCAAATGGGACTGGAAATACGACATTTTAAAACAGATTGAAGCTTTTCTGGTGAAGTATAAATATTACCTGGCCTGGATTATTATTATATATGCAGTCATTCTGGGAATTTACACCGGCATCCTGTTATCAGCCTTCAATGCCCGTCCGCTTTGGAATACATCCATTCTTGGACCGCTGTTCCTGACTTCAGGCTTATCGGCAGGTGCGGCAACAATCATTCTATTCTCACAATCCAAGAAAGAGCGCATATTATTTGCCAAAATAGATTTACTGCTGATTGTCATCGAATTGTTCCTGATTACCCACCTTTTCATGGGATTTCTGGCAAGCACATCGGTTCAGATTGATGCAGCCAATTTATTCCTTGGAGGTCAATATACCGCACCGTTCTGGATTTTCGTGGTGGTTTTAGGTATGGCAGTTCCGGCAGTACTTGAAATTATGGAATTGAAACACATTAAAGTTCCGGTTATAATTCCTGTCGTTCTGGTTTTGTTCGGAAGCATAATGTTGCGGTTCATCATTGTCTATGCCGGTCAATTGAGCCGTTGGCTCTACTAAGTTTCAAGTTTCAAGTTCAAAGTTTCAAGTTGTTTGCCCTGAAATTGGATATTGGTTATTCGAGATTGGATATTTCAAATATGAGTTCATCCGCCAGCTGGCGGACAGGTTTCAAGTTCAAAGTATGCCCTGGGGTTGGATATTGGTTATTCGAAATTGGATATTGGATATTTTAAAATTTTATTTGCGGATGTGCTGCCAGATGTATCCTTTGCCGTTCGCTTTAGCGAACGGGACAGAAAGCAAAAAAGTCCCGTCCGCGATTAAGGCTATACAGAGCAAAAACCTTCTTTCGGAGGCCTGCCAGCCGCAGGCAGGGAATGGAATAAAACTCTTTAAAACAAAAAAACAAGAAATATCGAACAAGAAATAAAAAATGAGAAATAAGGAATAAGAAACAAGAAACATCAAACTATAAAAACACAAATATGACAAAAGACAATAAACCTAAAAAGTACATGAATCCATATCTTGGCGGAGCTTTGCTGGGATTGGTGCTGGTATTTGCATTCTGGGTTTCAGGACGCGGATTGGGAGCCAGTGGCGCTCCAAAAAGCTTGATCGTTGCTGGCGTTGAAGCCATTGCACCTGCACATGCTGCCGCAGCTCCATTCTTCAAAGAATATGGAAGCGCCAAAGAAAATCCATGGAAAGCATGGTTGGTTTTCCAAATGATGGGTGTTGTTGTTGGAGGTTTTATTTCAGGAGCATTTGCCGGTCGATTAAAATTCAACGTGGAAAAATCTCCTAAAATCACCAACAAAACCCGACTAATATTCGCAACGATTGGCGGCATTTTATTCGGGTTTGGTTCGCAACTGGGGCGAGGTTGTACCAGCGGATCAGCTTTGACAGGAATGGCCGTATTGTCGGTAGGTGGATTTGTTACCATGGCAGCTATCTTCGGAACCGCCTTTGGACTGGCATATTTCGCCCGCAAACTTTGGATCTGACGAGTTTCAAGTTTCATCCGCCAGTTGGCGGACAAAGTTCCAAGTTGAGCCTTTTGGATATTCAATATTGGTTATTTAATATTGGAAATTAGATCAAGTTAATTCAATCTCTTTTTTCAATCTTTTCGATCTTTTTTTTCAATCTTTTCAATCTTTTTTTTCAATCTTTTCAATCTCTTCAGTCTATGGGACCTTTAGTAGTAAACGAAATAATATCACCCGAAACCAATCTTTTCTTTGCCTTCCTTATTGGAATTGCGTTTGGTTTTGTGCTCGAAATCAATGGATTCTCTTCCAGCCGGCGACTTGCCGGTATGTTTTACGGTTACGACACCACCGTACTGAAAGTATTCTTCACAGCGGCGATTGTCGGTATGATTGGTATTCTCTTCCTAAGCTTGTTCGGTATGCTCGATCTCAGCCTTATCTATATCAATCCTACCTTCTTGTGGTCAGCCATTGGAGGCGGAGTAATTATGGGTGCAGGTTTCATTCTGGGCGGATACTGCCCCGGAACATCGTTCGCAGCAGCATCTATCGGCAAGTTAGATGCGTTGGCCTTTATTGGCGGACTTTTCATTGGTATCTTCATTTTTGCTGAAGGTTATCCGCTTTGGGAAGGATTTTACAAAGCCAAAGATCTGGGCTATCCTTTGCTGAACAATCTGATTGGTACTTCGCGCGGTATGTTAACGTTCCTCATTATTTTGATGGCACTTGCCATGTTTTGGGTGGGGGAATGGGCCGAAAAGAAATTTGCCCGAGACGATTATAAAATTAACCAACATTAAAAATCCGGACTATGAAATCACTCAAAATACTTGCAATTGCTATACTTCCACTTGGATTTATCATTGCAGCAGTACCTGAAAACACCACCCGTCCATACAAATTAACAGCTGAAGAATTGTTGATTGAAGTGATGGAAAACCGTCAGTTTATGAGTCCCGACGAAATTGCACAGATGCTGATTGATAAAGATCCATCCATGCAACTGATTGATGTGAGGAGCAAAGATCAGTTTGAGAAATTCAGTTTGCCCAATGCGATCAATATTCCACTCGAAAGTTTACTAAGCAGCGAATACGACGACGTTTTGAATCAGGATGTAAAAGTAAACGTTTTCTATTCGAACAGCAGCAACGACGCAAATCAGGCTTGGATGATCACCCGTCAGTTGGGCTACAATAACAATTACGTGCTTCAGGGCGGCTTAAACTATTGGGCCGAAACCATTATGAATCCTGAAAAACCAGCGGAAAGCAGTCCAAATGAAGAAATTGCCAAATACAATTTCAGGATGGGCGCCAACCGGGCATTGGGCGGCGGATTAGATGCTGCAGCAGCAAGTCCGGGAATAAAAACTGATTTGCCAAAACCAGTCATTCAAAAAACCAAAAAGAAAAAAGGAGCAGCAGGGGGTTGCTGATATGCAAAGGGCCATTCGAACAGAGTGGCTCTTTTTTTTGTGTGCCAATCAATCAAAGCAAAAGAATAACATTTTGTATTGGAGAAATCGTTGCTTGATCAACCTTTAAAGCTTATCTCACACATCCTTTCATAATCGAGAATGCGGATTTGCTTATTATCAATTTCAATGAGTTTTTCCTCTTTAAAACGGGAAAGTATCCGTGCAACACTTTCAATCGACATACCAGCAATTTCAGCAAGTTCTTTGCGCGATAGCTGAAGAGGAAATGTTTTATCTTTATAAATCCGATTGGCAAGGCAAAGTATAACATCAGAAAAGCGGCCATAAGTCTGCTTGTGCGTGAGACAAAAAAAACGTCCACTTATAATGGTATTGTATTCAGCCAGCATCCCAACAATATGAAGAGCAAATTCGGGATTTGACCTGATTAGTTGTTTCACTACACTGATTTCAATTACCTGAACTTTGGTGTCATGGTAAGTTCGGGCAGAGAATTGATAAACTGAATTTCCACCAAACAGAGCTGATAAGCCAATGATATTCATTGATGGCATAATTTGCAGAACCAGATCTTGTCCGCTATTGGTTTCCATATAAATCTTAACCAGTCCTTCGCGAACAATCATGATTTGATTCGCCAGACCTCCCTGCTTACAAATAATCTCCCCTTTCCTGTAATTTACTTCTGCAGCTTTAGAATTAACCAAATCCTGCTCTTGTGTAGTTAGAAGATCTATACATGAACCTGATTTTTTACCAATTGCACAGCTATGCTGTACCACTTCCATTCCAGATGTCATTTGTATAATTAATTAGTTAGTTAAAATACCCATTTGTACAAAGAAACAATAAAATCTTTGATTTACGTCAAGGATTTCTGTGACGGACAGAATGAAAATCTACCGTTTAGTTGTTGGTTTAAAATAGCATTGCAAGAAGAGATAGCCATATTTTAGCAATGTTATTAATTAACTAAAACATGAATAAAACGGCTCAAAAACTAACTACATTTCTGGTGGTACTATTACTTCCAGCCCTTGTAATTTTCCTTACCGTACATTTCGGGCTTAGAAGGGGAACACCAATTAAAATGGAATATCAGGTAAGAGCCGAAATGGGTAAAAAAGTTGACCACTCTGAATTTGAAATCCTGAAACAAGAATTTAAACGACCACAAGATGTAACGGCAGCCTGCCTCTCATGCCACAATAAGCGCGATGATGAATTAATGGCTTCGGCTCATTGGAAATGGGAAAGAGAAACCAACCTACCAAATGGCCGTGGAAAAGTTAACATCGGTAAAAAAAATCTGATCAATAATTTCTGTATGGCAGCAGATGGCAATAATGGATCATGTATGCGTTGCCATATTGGATATGGCTGGCAGGATAAATCTTTTGATTTTAGTGATCCGAATAACATCGACTGTTTAGTTTGCCACGACAATACCAACACCTATAAAAAGCGAAAAAACAGTGCCGGGATGCCAGCTACTGCTGAAAATGCTTCTGCCGAATTCCCGGTGCCCGACTATAACTATGTATCACAAAACGTAGGAAAACCTAAAAAAGAAAATTGTGGTGTATGTCATTTTCATGGTGGGGGTGGAAACAATGTTAAACATGGCGATCTGGAAGAAGCCATGCTGAATTGCTCCCGTTCTGTTGATGTTCACATGGCCAAAGACGGAAAAGATATGGCCTGTAATGATTGTCACCTTACCGAAAACCATAACATTAAAGGACGGGCTTACAGCGTTTCTTCCGAAAACACCAACCGTTCTACCTGCGAGCAATGTCACACAAATGCTCCACATAACGACAAAGTACTTGATATGCACAACATTAAAGTTGCGTGTCAAACCTGTCACATACCAATTTACGCTAAGGTAAATCCAACAGTTATGTATTGGGATTGGTCCGTTGCCGGGAAACGTGATGCAAACGGTAATCCGATCACAGAATACGATAACCAACACAAATACAGCTACATTTCAATAAAAGGACATTTTGTATGGAACGACCATGTAAAACCCGACTACGCATGGTTTAACGGAACTGCCGATCATTACCTGTATGAAGACACCATCAAAACAATACCAGTTAAGATTAATACTTTAATGGGTAGTTATGAAGATAAGGAATCGAAAATATGGCCCGTTAAGATTCACCGTGGGAAACAGCCTTACGATACCATTTCAAAACAATTAGTGAATGTAAAAGTATTCGCAAATAAGAAAGGCGAAGGCGCTTTTTGGGAAGATTTACGCTGGGATACTGCTATTTATCTCGGCATGCAATATGCTGAACGTCCATATAGCGGCAAGTTTGACTTCGTTCAAACCGAAGCGTACTGGCCAATAAACCATCAGGTTTCGCCTAAAGAACAAACACTGAAATGCATTGATTGCCACACCCGCAGCGATGAAGGCAGACTGGCCAAACTTTCGGGATTTTATCTTCCAGGCCGTGATTACGCGAAAGCAGCTGATTATTCCGGCTTTGCTATCATTATCATTTCAATTCTGGGGGTTCTTATCCATTCCGTCCTGCGAATATTAGCCCGTAAAAACAATTTGTAAATCAAAGCAAAATGAGAAAAATAAAAATATTTTCAAGGTTTGAGCGCTTTTGGCACTGGAGTCAGATGGCAGTGGTTATTTTACTTACCCTTACCGGTTTCGAAATACATGGTAATTATGAGATGTTTGGTTTCGAACAAGCGGTAAGATTGCACAATGCTGCAGCCATTACGTTTATCATACTCGGATTTATCACCATCTTTTGGCTGTTTGTTACAGGTCAATATCAAAATTTCATACCAACCAGGAATAAGCTTAAAGAACAAATCAACTATTACGCCAAAGGGATTTTTCAAAACGCGCCACATCCAACACAAAAAACAGCGACCAACAAGCTAAACCCATTACAACGAATCATTTACCTGGGTTTATTAATCCTGATTTTCCCAGTACAAACAATCACCGGTTTGCTTTATATGTATTACCATTATCCTGAAAATCCAATCGATGCAAGCGGTTTATGGATTGCAGTAATCACACACACGCTCGGAGCTTTCCTTTTATTAGCCTTCCTTATTGTTCATGTTTATATGACATCAACCGGGCATCGAATCACAACGAATGTTAAAGCCATGATTTCGGGATACGAAGATGAGCCAATTACCAAAGAAAGCACATAATAACAATCAGTATAAAAAAGACACGACAATGAAAAAAATAGTATTCGCATTCGCAATTGCAATCATTATTGCAGCATGTAACAAATCCGAGAAGTTCGCCAATGTTGATGAAATGGTGAATAAAGCAGAAAAACAAGTCAAAATAATTACCTCTGAAGAGCTAAAAGGATTGATGGGTGGAGAAGAAGTATATACGTTGATTGATGTGCGCCAGGCTGACGAACATTATCCCGGATACATTCCCGGATCAGTAAATATACCACGAGGAAGTCTTGAATTCAAAATTGCTGATTCTATTTTCTGGGAAAGTGTTGGTATTTACATGCCATTACCCAGTGAAAAAATTATTGTGTACGACCAGAAAGGCAAACGTGGAATATTGGCAGCCCAAACACTTCAGCAATTGGGATATACCAATGTTTTAACCTTAAAAGAAGGTTGGAAGCAGTGGGAATTAACTTTCCCCGATATTTTTGAGAAAAACCTCGAAAAAATGAGTGGCGGGCACGATACCCCAAAACCTGCCGGGGGATGTTAATTACAAACGAAATAATTCATTTTTAACCAATAAATAAAAACAAACAATTCTATGAAAAAGCTATTTAAACTCCTGATTATTTTAGTCGTTGTTCCTGCTTTCTTTTTAAGCAGTTGTAAAAAAGAAAACGAAGAAACATTTGATGCACAGAAAGCATTAACCGATTATTTGGTTACCCAAAACCTGGACATCAATACTATTATTGCCAATTTTGTGATGTCTGCTCCAGCCGATGGAAATGTCAGTGCAAAATATGTGATCGATATCCGAACTGCCGATGAGTTTGCTTCTGGTCATATTACTGATGCTCGTCGGGTTGACCTCGCTAACATTTTGACTGAAGCGGCCAAAGCAACAAAACCAATTTTGGTAGTTTGCAAAACCGGACAAACAGCTACCCATGCCGTTACTTTGCTCCGTCTGTCGGGATATGCCGATGCCGTTGCCTTAAAATGGGGAATGAGCTCGTGGAACACTAAATTAGATGTCTGGACATCGAGCATTGGAAGCGTTGCTGTCGGAAATGCTAATTGGACAACCGATGCAGCTCCAGCTAATCTAAGCTTCGCGAGCCCAACAATTTCCAGTACCGATATTGTCCCTGCCAATATCCTTAAAGCCAGAGTTGCACAGGTACTTTCTGAAGGATTTAAATCTGTTACTGCAACCGATGTATTGGCCGATCCAACCAAATACTTCATTAATAATTATTTCAATGAAACAGATTATGCTGCTTTTGGTCACATAAAAGGAGCTTACCGCATCAATCCGCTTTTAGTAGGTGAAGCCCAGGTTAAATACCTTGACTCATCTAAAGAAGTGATAACCTACTGTTACACTGGACAAACGTCAGCTGCAATTTCAGCTTATCTGCGCGTTATTGGCTATAATGCAAAAAGCCTCATGTTTGGTATGAATAAATTAAACAATGCAAGTTCAGCCTGGGGAACATCGGTTAATCAATGGAAAGCTACCATGTCGAAAAGTTTGCCAATAGTTACCGGTAATTAATTTACAAATCAAAATTTCATACCGATTATGAAATACTTATTTATCGTTGTTATGTTGCTATTTGCCCTGACTGCAACAAAAGTTGCAGCTCAAGGCTGCGGAGGGGCTCCTTCAGATGAAGGACTAAAAGTATTCGGTTTCCTTCAGGCTCAATACGAATCACATTACACTGATCCGGCTAAAAACGGATTCTCGTTCGAACGTTCACGCCTTGGCGTAATGGGCAAGATACCTTACGATTTCTCTTACTATATGGTAGCCGAATTCAGCCCGTTTATTTCCCCTAACCCATATCTTCTCGACGCATTTATTACTTACGACAGGTTTTCATGGTCGAGAATTTCATTGGGCTCGTTTAAAACCCCGTTTGGTCTTGAAACCAATACTGCCTGCAGCGGTCTTACAACCATTTATCGCTCAACAGCTACGTTACAAATGGTAGCGCCATTCCGCGATTTAGGAGTTGTATTCATGGGCGGAACCGACTCAACTTTATTCACTTACCAGCTTGGATTCATGAATGGAAGCGGATTAGGCAAGTTCGACAACAATAACAAAAAAGATGTTGTTGGCCGGGTAGTCTTTAATCCACTGGATTTCCTGAAAATTGGAGGAAGCTTTCGTTACGGATTCCCTTCATATGTGAACAATGTTGATAGCAGGACCTCAATTGGTGCCGAATTACAGGCCAAATACGCCGGATTTACCTTGCTTGGTGAATATATTTCAGATCAGGGCGATTACAACCGCGACCTCGGTGGCGGATGCAGTGGAAACCTGATTGAACTGGGCGAAAAACGAAGTGGAGGTTATGTTACCATGTCGTACCTGTCGAAATGGAACCTTGAACCTGTTTTCAGGTACGACTTTTTCGATTCAGGTAATACATCAAAATACAAAGAGAGCAACATGACTTTCGGCGTCAATTACTTCTTTAACGATTGGACCCGTCTGCAAGTAAATTACATGTACAGTGGCGATTCACCCGTCGAAGTAAAAAACGACGAACTTGCCATTCAGGTACAGGTTAAATTCTAAATTTATAAAATAGTTTAACATGAAAAAACTAATATTCTCATTTATTGCTCTTTTAAGTCTGGCAATGGCTGGCATTGCGCAAGACTTAATTTCTGTTGCCGATTTGAGTGCCAAATTAAAAGATCCAAGTTTTGTAGTAATCTCAGCCGAAGTGGAAACCGAATATGCCAAAGTGCACATTACCGATGCTGTTAATGTTCCATATACAAGTTTAGAGAAAAAAGTCGGTGCAGTTGAAGGTTTACTTATCTCACCTGAAGAAATTGCAAAAGCAATGAACGCAAAAGGAGTTAGTGAAAAGAAAACCATCGTTGTATATGATGAAGGGACTGGGAAATACGCCGGAAGGGTTTACTGGATACTCAAATACATGGGCGCCCCAAATGTAAAAATTCTCGATGGAGGATTAATTGCCTGGAAAGCTGCAAGAAAACCGGTAACTAAAAATCCAACGATTGTTAAACCTGAAACATTTTCAACTTCAGTAAACAATTCAATTTTTGCATCGATGAAAGATGTACAGGCAGCGGTTGGAAATTCGAAAATTGCGCTGGTCGATTTTCATGAAGCAGCATTGTTTAACGGGAAAGACCCTAAAGGAAAAGGACGAATTCCCGGATCAGTAAATGTTGACCACACCACATTGCTTGATGCTAAAAGTGTCTACAAATCGAAAACTGATCTGCAAAAAATGTTTAATGACGTAGGAGCTACCAGTGACAAAACTATTTATGTTATTTGCAGTTCAGGAACAAGAGCTTCAAAAGGATATTTTGCATTAAAATCAATATTACGATATCCGAATGTGAAACTTTATGATGGAGGGTTAAATGAGTGGGCTGCAACGCCTTCAAACAAAATGGAAAAGTAACCTTATTGAAAAACAAAAAAGAAAAAAGAAGCAGCCGGTGGTTGCTAATATGCAAAGAGCCATTCGAACAGAATGGCTCTTTTTTTATGGTCGATTGCAATTCAGGAAAGAAATTTTTATTTTAGACTATCAGACTAAAATAACTAACATTTCGGAGGAAATTTTTCTTGATTCATATAGGTTCATAGAGTGCCAGAATTCGATTATTCATTTCAAAAATTGACACATATATCTGTAATACAATTATTTATAATCATCTTTCTGTTTGTAGTGGATTACG
>JAUYTA010000456.1 GCA_030695265.1 Bacteroidota bacterium | reverse complement strand
TTGAAACGAAACGAATTGAAAAAGAATTGGCAGAACAAGTAGAAGTTGTAATACCTGAGCCAGTGATGCTGTTTAATATTGCAATCGATTCATTCAATGTTGTTTCGGGTGAGGTGAGATCGGGACAAAACCTGTCAGATATTCTTGTAAAACAAGGAGTTTCGATGTCGAAAATTGATGAGATTTCGAAGAAATCTATTCAGACTTTTGATGTCCGGAAAATGAAAATAAAAAATCTGTACTATTTTTTCAAGAATAAAAAGGATACTTCGAAAGTGGAGTATTTTATTTATGAAATAAATCCGGTGGATTATGTGGTTTACCAACTGAGCGATAGTCTCAGGATCTACAAGGAGAAAAAGCCAATGATTACCCAGATAAAAACAGCCAGCGGGGTAATCAATTCCTCACTTTGGAATACGATGAAAGAACAGGCAATCAGTCCGGTGCTTGCGATGGATCTTTATGAAGTTTATCAATGGACTATTGACTTCTTCGGGATACAGAAAGGAGATAAGTTCAGGGTAATTTATGAAGAAAACTTTGTTTACGGAAAATCTGTCGGTATTGGGCGCATCTTCGCTGCTCAGTTTGTACATGCCAAAGAAGATTTTTATGCCTTCAGGTTTACCCAAAACAATGAAGACAGTTATTTCGACCAGAAAGGTAAAAGCCTGAAAACAGCATTTCTGAAGGCGCCTTTGGTTTACAACCGAATTAGTTCTGTATTTTCAAACAGCCGGTTTCATCCGGTTTTAAAAATCCGCCGGCCGCACCATGGTGTTGATTATGCGGCTCCCACCGGAACTCCTGTGGTATCAATCGGAGATGGAACTGTAATTGCAAAAGCCTTTCAGGCTCGCGGCGGCGGAAATTATCTGAAAATTAAACACAATTCGGCTTACACAACAAGTTACATGCACCTTAGTAAATTCGGCGCAGGAATTGCCAATGGAGTGCGGGTAAAACAGGGTCAGGTAATTGGTTATGTAGGTTCAACCGGATTATCGTCCGGTCCCCACCTCGATTACCGAGTATTTCACAATGGTACACCGATTGACCCTCTGAAAATGAAAGCGCCTCCTTCTATTCCGGTTGAAGAAAAACATATGGCTGACTTCACTATTCACCGTGATTCATTGATGGCCAAACTTCAGGAAATAGAAAGATTCTAAAAAAAAACTGCTGCATGCAACTGCATAAAAAAACCTGCTTCGTATGAAGCAGGTTTTTTTGTATGAGAAATTTTGATTGTTCTATCAAAGT
>JAUYTA010000858.1 GCA_030695265.1 Bacteroidota bacterium | reverse complement strand
GCATGTCAGGTAAAGTAATTGTATTCTTTATTCTTTCGGCACTTCTGATCATTTTCACCATTCAGAACCACCTGCTGATCAACATCCGTTTTTTCCATTGGGAAATAATTGATGTTCCATTGGTGTTGGTTCTGATTGTTGGATTGATTTTCGGATTTTTACTGGCCTTGATGATGCAACTTCCGCGAATCTTGAAGCTAAAGAGAGAATTGAAAAAAGTTATCAATGAACTTGAAAATGACCATGCTGTTGCTGATAAAGATGACGATATCACTTCAGAAGGAATAAAAATGGGAAGCGACTACAAAGGCGGATTTTTTAACGAATAAAACATGTCACAAGATAATGGGATACTGCTAAGCACCGCCTATTTTGCTCCTGTCAGGTATTTTTCGAAACTGGCAGCTTATCCGGAAATTCACATTGAGCAGCACGAACATTTCATAAAACAAACTTACCGAAACAGAACGGTAATCCTGGGAGCAAATGGTCCAATTCCCCTCATAGTGCCTGTTGAAAAAGGCCGGGAACAAAAAATTAAAATCAAAGATTTACGCATTGCTTACGATGAAGAATGGCAGCGAAACCATTGGCGGACCATTTTTTCAGCCTATAACTCCTCCCCTTTTTTTGAATATTATGCCGATGATCTGGAACCTTTTTTCCGAAAAAAATCAGTATTCCTGTTCGATTTCAATCAGCAAATTACCGGGACTATTCTCGAAATTCTTGAAATACCAGCCCAATTAATCCTCACGGAATCATTCGAACAAATACCTGATAACTGTGCAAATTTCAGGGAAAAGATCAGTCCAAAGGCACACCTGAACGCCGTTGATCCAAATTTTACAGCCCGACCTTATACTCAGGTTTTTTCCGAAAAATTTGGGTTTGTTCCTGATTTAAGCATTCTGGATTTACTTTTTAACGAAGGGCCATCAGCACATTCGGTACTGATGGATTGCTTTCAGGAATAAGCTTTTTTGTAACGATGTTCTTACATTATTCTCTGTCAAAACTTTCCTCAATTTGTATCGAATCTCATATTTATCGCTATTTTTGTTAGCCTTATAAACAAATATTTTTCAATCATCTGATGGAAAAAGAATCTTCCAGATCAACACTTGTTAAAACCTACCGGCGATTATTCAATTGCCTGATGTTCTACAATTAAACCCCAAGGAAAGGGGAAAGAGAGAAATAAAAAAGGAAACGGTCATTAGAAAACTTCTAATTCTGTGCTTCTCTGTGAACCTCTGTTTTTACTCCATTTAACTCTGTGTAAATCTTCTTCTTTTTTATTTTCCTTTTCATTAAAGAAGTTTTGAGTTTCATTCATAACTCAACATTTATAATTCATAATTCAATACCCCATGTTCGAAAAAATAATACTTCATGCCGAAACACCTACCCGGGCAGCTGCCAGCGAAGGCAATTTCTACGAACCCAAATCAAACCACACCGGCCCGGGAATGAACAAACGCATACAGAAACTCCGGCAATTGAGTGTTGACGCCGAAACATCATTAACCATTGAGCGGGCACTCCACGAAACCGCTTTTTACAAGGAAAATTTCGGAAAAATGTCAGTGCCGGTTCTTCGTGCAGCCAACTTTCTCGATCATTGCCAAAAGAAAACCATCTACATTGGCGAAGGCGAATTGATCGTGGGCGAGCGTGGCTCAAAGCCCAAATGCGTACCTACTTTTCCTGAATTGACCTGCCACAGCGTTGACGACTTAAATGTGCTCAACACCCGCGAACTGCAACGTTACACCATCAGTCAGGATGAAATTGATACTTATGCCCGCGATGTAATCCCATACTGGACGGGCAAAACCCAGCGCGAACGTATTTTCGGCCATGTTCCACAGGAATGGAAGACTGCCTACGAAGCCGGAATGTTTACCGAATTTATGGAACAGCGTGCTCCCGGACATACCGCGCTCGACGGAAAAATATACAGCAAGGGCATGTTGGATTACAAACGCGAGATTGCGGCCAACCTTGCGTCACTCGATTACCTCAACGATCCGGAAGCGACAGACAAATCCGAAGAATGGAAGGCGATGGACATTTCGTGCGATGCGGTGATTCTTTTTGCCGAACGCCATGCTGCGCTTGCTGAAGAACTGGCAGCAAAAGAAACCGATTCAATCCGCAAAGCCGAACTCCTGAAAATCGCGGAAGTTTGTCGCTGGGTTCCGGCCAATGCGCCGCGCAATCTATGGGAAGCCATCCAGATGTACTGGTTCGTTCACCTGGGAACAATTACCGAACTAAACGGTTGGGACGCCATGAATCCCGGACATTTCGATCAGCATCTTACTCCATTTTACAACCGCGAAATAGCAGAAGGTACTTTAACCCGCGATCAGGCCAAAGAACTGATTTCGTGTTTCTGGATCAAGGTAAACAACCACCCGGCACCGCCCAAAGTGGGAATTACCGCGCGTGAAAGCGGAACCTACAACGATTTTACCAACATCAACATTGGCGGTATTAAAAGCGATGGCAGCGACGGAACCAGCGAAGTTTCGTACATCATGCTCGAAGTAGTGGAAGAATTGCACATTCTGCAGCCCGGAAGTTCGGTACACATCAGCGCAAAAACTCCTGACAAATTCCTGAATGCTGCAACCCGCGTTATCCGCCAGGGACATGGTTATCCGTCGGTTTTTAATCCTGATGTGTATGTGCTGGAATTGCTGCGTCAGGGAAAATCGCTTCAGGATGCCCGCGAAGGTGGATGCAGCGGCTGCATTGAGGTGGGAGCTTTTGGAAAAGAGGCTTATTTGCTCACCGGCTACCTCAATGTTCCTAAAATTCTGGAAGTTACGCTGAACAACGGGATCAGTCCGGTGACCGGCATTCGTGTTGGTTCCGAAACCGGCGATCCGCGTACCTTTAATAGTTACGACGAATTGTACAATGCCTTCCTGAAACAGCTCGAATATGTGGTTGACCTGAAAATGCGGGTGAGCAATTACATCGATCGCATGTTTGCCAAATATGCCCCGGCTCCTTTCCTTTCGGTAGTTACCGACGACTGTGTGAGCCGCGGAAAAGATTACTACGACGGAGGTCCGCGCTACAATACCAGCTATATTCAGTGTTGCGGACTGGCAACTGTAACCGACAGTCTGGCAAGTTTAAAAAAGCATGTGTTCGAGGACAGGACTTTCAGCATCGATCGGGTTTTAAATGCTGTATTGAACGATTTTAAAGGCGAAGAAGTATTGCGTCAAACAATTATGAACCGCACGCCCTTCTTCGGAAACGATGACGATTATGCCGATTCGATTGCGGTAAAAGTGTACGATGATTTGGTGGCCGCTATCGATGGAAAACCGAACATTAAGCCCGGCGGAAAATACCACCTGAACATGCTTTCGACCACCTGCCATGTTTATTTTGGGAAAGTAATGGGTGCGACTCCGAACGGACGATTGGCCGGAAAATCTATTTCCGACGGAACTTCGCCATCGCATGGCGCCGACACGCACGGGCCATCGGCAGTAGTGAAATCGATGACCAAATTCGATCATGTAAAGTCTGGCGGTACATTGCTGAACCAGCGTTTTCTCCCCAGTCTGCTAAAAAAGGAAGAAGATGTTGTGAAACTTGGACATCTCATCCGGAGTTATTTTACTTTGGGCGGCCACCACATTCAGTTCAACATTGTTGATACCGCGACGTTGCTTGCTGCACAGGCCTGTCCGTCGGATTACAAAGACCTGATGGTACGCATGGCCGGGTACAGCGACTATTTCAACGACATGAATGCCGACCTTCAGCAGGAGGTGATTGAACGAACCGAAAATGATGATTTTTGATATTAAACGATACGCCATTAACGATGGCCCCGGAATCCGGATTGTAATCTTTCTGAAAGGCTGCAATCTTAACTGCGCCTGGTGCCACAATCCTGAAAGTATTTCAGCGATACAGGAACGCATGTATGCTCCTGCAAAGTGCATTCGCTGCGGAACCTGCGTTGAAGTCTGCACCGAAAACGCTATCACTTTAACTCCGGAAGGAATTATAACCGACACCGAACTTTGCAAATTGTGTGGCAAATGTGCCGAAGTTTGTCCAACCAAGGCCATCGAAATGTCGGGCAAACCTACAACGGTAGCCGAAATAATAGCCGAAATCGAAAAGGAACAGGTCTTTTTTGATCAGTCGGGTGGCGGAGTAACTTTTTCGGGAGGCGAACCATTGCAGCAATCAAAATTTTTGATCGAACTGCTTGATGAATGCGGCAGGAGAGGAATTCACAGGGCCGTTGATACAGCAGGCCTGGCAAATACCGAAATCCTACTGGATGTAGCTAAACGAACCGATCTTTTTCTGTATGACCTGAAAATGATAGACTCCGAAAAACATTGGAAATGGGTCGGCGCTCCAAACGAAAAAATACTTGAAAACCTGAAGATTCTGGCAAAAACCGGCGCAAATATTATCATCCGGATTCCCTTGATTGGCGGGGTAAACGACGATTTGGAAAACATGACCGAAACGGCCCGCTTTGTTTCTGAACTTTCAGGAGAAAAAAAAGTGGTGAACCTTCTACCCTATCACAAAATTGCACAGACGAAATACCAAAAATTAGGTCGGTTCGAAGAATTTCAGCTTCTGCAGGAACCCACCAAAGAAGCACAAACCCGGGCTGTTTCCATATTTCAACAACTCGGGCTTGTGGCAAGTATTGGGGGATAGACTGAGTTTCTATGCAGTTTTAGGTTTTCCCCAGAGAAGAACAATCACCAAACCGACAATGGCTGCCATAATAGCGGAGGCAATTGCATCAACAAATATTGGTGTAAAACTATTGAACATGGTAGTCATAGAATAAAACGACAGATCGACAGTTACAGCAAACAAACATCCAAAAAGAGCACCGGTTTTTAAACCATCAAGCCAGGTAGAGCTACCAGACCATTTCAAAAACAGCGTAAGGAATAATGCGTACACGAAACATGAGACAATCATGGCCCACCAAATCATTTCCATTTCTGGTCTGGTAGCGCACTGGTTAGAATTGGATTTCATAAACTCCATTAACAAAATGCCGTAGATCAACCATCCTAAAAAGAAATTAGCAATTCCTCCGAAAAGTGTTCCTTTCAAAATCTGTGTGTTCATATAAGTAAGTTTTAAAGTTAAGTTAACCCTACTTACGTTAAACCGTAAATAATGATACCATTTCCTACCATAAAGTTTACATG
>JAUYTA010000852.1 GCA_030695265.1 Bacteroidota bacterium | reverse complement strand
AACAAGCCGTTTCTTACCGCGAAGTTTCTTTGCTGTTACGCCGTCCGCCAGGCCGTGAAGCATACCCCGGCGATGTGTTTTACCTTCACTCAAGGTTGCTCGAACGCGCAGCAAAAATTATCAAATCAGACGAAATGGCTGCTCAGATGAACGATTTGCCCGAATGTTTGAAAGGCAAAGTAAAAGGCGGCGGATCGCTTACAGCATTGCCAATCATCGAAACCCAGGCAGGCGACGTATCAGCATACATCCCAACCAATGTAATTTCAATTACTGATGGCCAGATCTTTCTGGAATCCAACCTTTTCAACTCCGGGGTACGACCGGCAATCAATGTGGGTATTTCGGTATCGCGGGTTGGGGGAAATGCGCAGATTAAGTCGATGAAAAAAATTGCCGGAACCCTGAAACTTGATCAGGCACAATTTCGCGAACTGGAGGCTTTCTCGAAATTCGGATCCGATTTGGACACTGCAACCATGCGCGTTTTGAATAAAGGAAGGAAAAACGTTGAAATATTAAAGCAGGCACAATATGCACCCTTAAAGATTGAGCATCAGGTAGCAATTATTTATTGTGGCGTAAAGGAACTGTTGCGCCATGTTGCGGTTGAAAAAGTTAAAGATTTTGAACGTGATTTTCTTGAAATGATGGAAAATCAATACCGTGGTGTTCTCGACCAGTTAAGAGCGGGCATTCTGTCGGGTGAAGAAATACAGACCATAGAAAAAGTGGCTGCTGAAATTGCGGAAAGATTTCCGGAATAAAACGTTTGTGACTTAAAACTCATTTGTTGATTTATTGATTTGAAATGGCAAATTTAAAGGAAATACGAACCAGAATTGCTTCTGTTAAAACGACCAGACAGGTTACCAGCGCTATGAAAATGGTATCGGCAGCCAAGCTTAAAAAAGCACAGGATGCTATTTTGAAGATTCGTCCCTATGCCAGTAAGCTTTCTGAGTTACTTTCCTTTTTAAGTTCTGTGCTTGTAGATAATCCTGATTCGGTTTATACCGTACAGCGTAATCCTGAAAAGGTGCTGGTCGTTCTGGTTAGCTCAAACCGTGGACTTTGCGGAGGCTTTAATTCGTACATTTCAAAAACTGCCATTTCACTGGCTAAAAATAAATATAAAGCCCAAATGCAATCCGGGAAGCTCGATTTTATAGTTATTGGTAAGCAAGCCGCAAAGGTTCTGCGTACCTATTCCATTCAGGCTATCAGCGAAAAAAGTGAATTGTTTGATGATCTGACTTTTGACAATGTATTGGAGGTTTCCAGATCAATTATGAATGATTTTGTGGATGGCAAATACGATCGTGTGGAGTTGGTTTACAACAAATTTATCAATGCCGCCATTCAGGAACAGATAACTGAACAATTTTTACCGGTAGTGCCTGCAAACGTTGATACAGTCAGTCAGAACAATGTAAATTACATA
>JAUYTA010000850.1 GCA_030695265.1 Bacteroidota bacterium | reverse complement strand
CATGTACAAATATTCCCTTTCAGCCTGATCATTGGTTTTGCCCCAAAACTGAAGATGGGCAGCGCTGCTCATTCTCCCGTTCGACAGGAAGCAAATGTCAACAGTTTCGCAATCGGGCGGGGTAAAGCATATTCCATAGATACGCTGATTGTAATCCGGTTTTCCAATCATATCTTCAGGAAACAACCGGTCGAAAACAAAGTACTTCCAGTCATGTACTTTTGCAATGTCTTCAATTTCTTCAATCAAATCTGGCAGTCTTGCCGGTTTGGCAATCCTGCCGCTGTAATGAAAACTTAATCCCATTTTTTAAGCCTCCTGTTAATAAAAAAAGTTATTCCTTTAAAATGAATGGTGCATGGTTCGTTGTAATTTATTGCAAATTTAAAGAAGGTTTTACAATGTGTAAGATAGGAAAAAAGACGATGCACTTTGCTTTGGCTTCTGCCACTTCAACAGAAAAAAAATTGCATCCGCCAATAAAAGATAATTATATCTTTTATTGGATTGTTCGCAAACAATTTGTTTTAATGTTGGTTAGATAACTAACTAAGATGGTTTTGAATCCGCGAATAAATATTGGATTTCAGTTCTAAATTCAAAATAACAGGTGGTCCTTGGATTTTGAACCCCGGGTTTTCAGGGTCAGTTTCACGCACAATTTTGGAAGTACTAAAATAAAATCTGCCAGAGTTAGGAAAACCGGCTCGGAAGAAGAGCGGGGACGTGTTGGAACCTGATGCTTATCCGAAAGTCATCCGATGAAGGTTTTCGCAAAGAACTTAGATGTTCATTATCAGACAATCAGTTAATTGAGAATTCATCGGATGACTAAGGTAACAGAGCATTGAAAAATTAGATACTTTTAAAGCAAAAATGGATTTGATTTCTGATATTTTAATTCTCTCGGGCGGAATCCTTGCAATAATTTTCCTGACCTCGGTTTTTAAATTCAATACATTCCTTTCGCTGTTGATGGTGAGCTTGTTGATGGCTCTTGCAACACTTCCGACAGCTTCCATTGTACCTGTTTTAAAGAAAGGTTTTGGTGGCACGCTCGAATCCATCGGACTGATTATTATTCTCGGAACCATCATCGGCATTGTTCTCGATCAAAGTGGAGCTGCACTAAGTATTGCCCGGTTTTTCCTGAAACGAACCGGAGAAAAGAAAGTGCCGGCTGCGATGGCGATCACTGGTTTTATGACAGGATTGCCCATCTTTTGTGACTCCGGTTTTATTGTTTTAAGCGGAATCTGCCGTTCACTGGCTCATAGTTCGAAAACCGCAATAACTGTAATGGCACCGGTTCTAGCTGTCTCGTTGTATGGGGTGCATTGCCTTGTTCCACCGCACCCCGGTGCAACTGCAGCAACCAGTATTATAGGCGCGCCCATCGGAAATGTGATTCTACTGGGAACACTGGTCGCTATTCCCGGAATTATTGCTGCTTATTATTTTATCCGCTTTCGCTCCCGGAAAGTTTCCTTTACTGCCACAGCAGATGATTCTTATGAACAGCCACCAGTTCCAATGCCGGCAGCATCTCTGGCATTCTTGCCGATCCTGGTTCCGCTTGCCCTCATTACGCTAAAGTCGGTTTTTTTTATGGTTTCAGGCTTGCCCGAAGATTCGTTCCTGAAAATTGTAATTGGTTTTGCAGGCGATCCGGTTATTGCACTTTTATCCGGCTGTTTTGTGGCTTTTCCATTGCTCCGGAATTTTAATATTAGTCAGTGGAACAAGCTGCTCGATACAGCCATCGAAAAGGCAGGACCAATACTGATAGTAACTGCTGCAGGTGGAACTTTTGGCGCGGTTATTAAAGAATCAGGAATTGTAAACAACCTGGGACAATTGGTGGCAACGCTCGGGTTGGGCCTTTTTATTCCATACATCATAGCAGTTTTACTGAAGACCTCACAGGGGTCGTCAACCATTGCAATAATTACCGCCGCTTCCATTGTTGCCCCGCTTTTGGATAGCCTCGGGCTGTCGGACGAATGGGGCAAAACGCTGGCAATACTTGCAATGGGCGCAGGTTCCATGATGTTGTCGCACGCCAACGACAGCTTCTTTTGGGTGATCAGTAAATTCTCGGGAATGACATCATCCGAAACCCTGCGCTATTATTCACTGCCAACGGTTGTGTTAAGCGTGGTTTCGTTCCTGATGATAAGTTTGCTGGCAATGGTAATTTAAG
>JAUYTA010000840.1 GCA_030695265.1 Bacteroidota bacterium | reverse complement strand
CATGTACGAACGCACAATCTGCCAGCCAAGCCAAGCTCCGGTTCGGGCAGGCGACTGATCGGTAAACGGCGTGGTATAAGGTCCATCATCGATAAAGCGTTTGATGCTCATCCAGTCGGTCGAAAACAGGAGCTTTTGTTCGGCCATGAAAGTCCACATCGAAGCTTCACTTTTCCGGCAATAATCAAGCTGTTTTTTTGTATATCCAATTTTCAATGTGTCCGAAATTTCGGGCAGCATAGCATCCATGAAATAAAGCATTTTGCCTTCGTAAATCATTTGGCTGAGCAGGTTATTTGAATTGTCAACTTTGGGCCATTCTGTTACCGCCCAGGCATACATCACTTCAGGAACAATCTTTTCAGGATGCATGTTTCTGCGTTTAAAAACAGGCAAACCCAATTGCCGGTAAAAACGGCTGTCGGCTCCCAAATATTTATCCAGACTAATGCCAATAATGTTTTCAGCAGTTACAACCGATTGGTTAAATCCTGAAATACAGGTGTAAACTACCGGAATCTCATTCTCCGGAAAATAGTAATTATAATGCCTGAAGGCTAAGTCGAGATCCTTCCGAAGTTTTAGGGTATCAATCTTCCCTGCCACATTTATTTCCAATTCCCTGATGAGTGAATCAGAAACAAACGAATAAAGCATTTCAGGAAAATTTTCCTGCTCCGAACCACCAATTGAGATCATCCGGTAAGTAAACAAGTCGAAGAATTCTCCGTGTGAGCTTCTTAAAACCGGGATTGCTTCCTCTAACTGTTCTTTTTTCAGCTTCAGTAAATCGACGTCAAGATGTTTAATTCTCAAATCAACTGAAACATTTGACACATTAATTTTCAGTGGATTACGCGTGCATGAAAAGAAAATAATCATCAAACACAAAAGCAAAAAGTATCGTTTCATTCTGTCTGTTTTCAGGTAATTACGCTGAATGAGCTTTTTTATTGTCATTTTAAATATAAAATTCGAGATTTGCATCAAACAAAACTAAGCCATTCCTGCGTTATATTTGCAGACATTGAGACTGTTTTTCGAAACAGCCCATTTGTAAAGTTAAATTCTATCAGTTTTCAGCCATTTAAACAGAAATAACAATGAAACGAATTATTTTATTTTCAGTCTTATTAACAATAGGATTAACAAGTTGGAGCCAAACAAGGCTAAAACTGTCGTTTACCGGAAGTCCTTCGGTA
>JAUYTA010000828.1 GCA_030695265.1 Bacteroidota bacterium | reverse complement strand
GTTGCTATCTCATGCCGGAAAAATAAAAGGCGACTTCCTTCTGATTCACGGTTCGGCTGACGACAATGTGCATTTCCAGAATGCGATGGAGTTTTCAGAGCGGTTGGTTCAGGCCGGAGTTCAGTTCGACATGGCTTATTATACCAACCGCAACCACAGCATAAATGGCGGAGATACATCCATGCATCTGTACACAAGGATGACCAATTGGTTAAAAGAAAAATTGATGGGAATAAAATAGTTTCAGGTTTCAAGTTCAAGGTTTCAAGTTCCGGTTAATACATTCTTTCATGGATTTCATTTCTTGTATTTGGAAATCTGACATTGAAGGTGAGAAAAGAAGAAAATATGATTACTCCGAATTTTCAATTGAATATTCCATTGCTTCGGAAAGGCGACAAAAAAGCCTACGAAGCGGTGTACAACGAATTTTTCGGGGTGCTGTACCATCTTTGTCTCAACTATTTGCACGATGAAAAGGTTGCTGAAGAGCTGGTTCAGGATACATTTATGAAACTTTGGGAGATTAGGGAAACGCTGAACGATCAGATCAATATCCGGAATTTTCTTTACACCATCACCAAAAACAATTGCCTCAATTACTTGCGTAACCAGAAAATTTCGCTGAAACACCAGGAAAATATGAAGTACCTGGAAATGCAATTCAATTACGAGGCACTCGAAAAATTAGGGAATTACCTCCAGTTTGAAGAACTTCGGAATAAAATTGATGAGGCTATTTCGAAACTTCCGGCAGAAGTGATTGAAACCTTTAAACTGAGCCGGTTTGAAGAATTGTCCTACCGCGAAATTGCCGAACAGCAAGGCATCAGCATCAAAACAGTGGAAGCCCGGATCTCAAAAGCCCTGCGTATTTTAAGGGTTGAACTGAAAGATTATTTGCCGATGGTTTATCTCTTATCAAGAATAATTTCGTAAAAAAGACATGGGTTTTAGCATTTGATAAGTAGTAAATTTACTACATTTTCGTTGTTTAAATCGCATAAACTGAAAAAGGTGCAGCGCACCGGTTATATTTGTAGCACAATTAACGTAATACACACCGAAGGTGCAGCGCACCGTAATATTTTTCATAATGGCAAATACATACACACAGTGTTATTTTCATTTTATATTGATGCAGTTGTAAAATACATTCTGAACCAGGAGACCCATCATCAGAAAAAATCATTCAGGGAAGAATACTTGGAAATGCTCCGTAAGAATGAAATTGAATTCAAGGATGAATATGTATTCGAATTTTTCGATGATGTGAGGTGGGAATAACTATTTCGGTGCGCTGCACCTTTCCCCGCTTTCAATCGGCTTTTGCTACAAATATTTTGCGGCTCTGCCGCTACCTGTCAGGAATCAAGGCGTCTTTTCAAATTCTGCATTAGAGCGATTGACTGGTATAAATCAAAAGCTTTTGTATCATTATGCTACCGGGCTGAAAATACCTCGTGAACCACAAAGAAAAAAAATTGAAACTGCCCTGCATAAATTGGGCACCGAACTTTTATCAGTGGAATTATAACTTTTTTTACTTTTTTCGATAGGGTATTTGCAGGTTTATGTGTTTAGTCATTAAATCAAGCTACACATGACCGAAGATATCTTCCATAAAATACTGAACAACACAGCCAGCGAGGCTGAAAAAAGTGAATTCTTTACTTCGCTTGAAAACAATCCGGAAAAACAATCGGAGTTTCAACACCATAAAAACCTGTATGTACTGAGCAACCTGAACCCGGCAAAATACCGCGTTCAGCAAAACAAAAGCTTTATACACTTCTGGGAACGCATACAAGCTCAAAAACCTCAACGAATCATCAATCAGTGGATGCGTTATGCGGCCATTTTCATCGTCGCTTTAACCTTGGGTTTTATGGCCGATTATTTCCTGAACAGCGAACCCGCACCTCAATTTAGCCAGCACATCGAATACAGTTCCGAAAAAGGAAGCGTTTCCAAAATCCATCTGGAAGACGGATCGGCAATCTGGCTGAGTTCCGGAACAAAACTATCATTGGTTAAAAACCAACTGGGTGAAACAACTGCTAAGCTAGATGGCGAAGCTTATTTCGACCTTGTCCCCGATCCTGACCGGAAATTCATCGTTGATCTCGGGCAATTTAAAGTCAGGGATATTGGAACCATTTTTAACATCCGGGCTTACGAATCGGAACAAACCATTTCGACCACTCTGGTGGAAGGCCGCATTGACCTGATCCAAAACTCAGGCGAGTCATTCCTTACCGTAAAACCTGGCGAACTGGTCAATTACTACAAATCGGATAAAAAGATAGTCGTCAATCAGCAAGATCCGTCAATCGTTACAGCCTGGACCGAGGGTAAATTCGTGTTTATAGACAAACCTCTTTCGGAGATTTGTAAAGAGCTGGAAAACTGGTACAACATCGAAATACAGATTACTGACCCAAAACTAGCCAATACCCGTTATACCAGCGTTGTAAGACGTACGACTACCGTGAAAATGGTTTTACAAATTCTGGCCGTAACCGACCAGATAAAATATGAAATAACCGATAAAAAGGAGGGAAAAGACATTATCAAAATAAAGAGATAAAAAAAATGCACCCGTGGAGGGGTGCATCCGAATTTCAATAAAATGAAACTGAGTGGAGTCAGTTTCCAGTATTAACTAAATTCAAAACAAACGTATGAAAAAATGTTGTGATTTGTCGTGCATGGCACGGCGAAGGTGGAAAAAAATTACACGCGTTATGAAACTAACACTAACACTGATTTTGTTTGCTGTATTAGCAGCAACTGCTGGCTCAACTTACAGCCAGAGCGCCCGTATCAACCTGAAAATGCAGGATGCCTCTCTTGTGGATGTTTTTCGCGAGATTGAGCGTACCAGCGAATTTGGGTTTTTCTTCAAAAGCGAAGAAATTGACTTAAGCAGAAGGGTCTCCATTGACCTGAAAAACGTTTCGATCGAAGAAGTCCTAAAGAAAATCCTGATGGATACTTACGATTATCGCATCTTGGATAAGAACATTGTCGTCACGCGAGGCAACTTCAGTACAACAGTAGTGCAACAGGGAAAATTGGTTTCCGGTAAAGTGACCGACTCGTCGGGAGCTTCGTTACCCGGTGTTTCGGTTGTGGTTAAAGGCACTACGAATGGAACCATTACCGATGGAAACGGGAATTATTCGCTTTCCAATGTTCCTGAAAGTGCAATTGTGCAATTTTCATTTGTTGGGATGAAGGGGCAGGAAGTTGCTGTTGCCGGTAAAACATCAATTAATGTAACCTTGGCAGAAGATGCGATTGGCTTGGAAGAAGTTGTGGCAGTTGGTTATGGTGTCCAAAAAAGATCTAATTTAACAGGTGCAGTTGCAACCGTAAATTTTAATCAAGAATTAGAGAACCGCCCTTTAACAAATGCTTCTCAAGCTTTAGGAGGGGCAACGGCAGGCCTTTGGGTCAGCCAGAATTCAGGTCAACCTGGTAATGATGAAGCAACAATTCGAGTACGAGGATATGGTACATTAAATAATGCTAATCCACTGATTTTAATTGATGGAATTGAAGGACGTATGTCAGACCTAAACCCAAATGACATTGAATCGTTTACTGTATTAAAGGATGCCGCCTCTGCTGCAATATATGGATCAAAAGCTGCAAATGGAGTTGTATTGATTACTACCAAAATGGGTACCACAAAAGAAAAAGCAGAAGTAACTTATAATGGTTATTTTGGCCTTCAAAAAATGGGGGAGCGGTATGATATTATATCCAACAGTGCCGAATATATGGAAATGTGGAACCGCGCTATGGAAACGAAAGGCGGAG
>JAUYTA010000454.1 GCA_030695265.1 Bacteroidota bacterium | reverse complement strand
GCTTTGATGTCTTCAGCACGGTCGCGTTTGCAAACCAGAATGGTATCACCTTCCTGAACAACAATTACATCGTCCAGACCAACCACAGCAACCAGGCTGTTTGGCGCATATACGTATGAATTTTTGCTATCGATAAAAACGACTTCGCCAACCTGAGCATTCTGGTTTTCATCTTTTTTATCGTATTTGTAAACTTCTTCCCAGCTCCCCAAATCGTTCCAGACAAAGTCGCCCTGCACCAGAAATACATTCGATGCTTTTTCCAGAATTCCGTAGTCGATCGAAATGGATTTTAACTCATTGTAAATCCGATCGACAGCTTCTTCATAGGTATCGGTGCCGATGTGTTCCTTTATTCGCATCAAATCGGCATACAATTCAGGAGCATATTTTTGAACCGATTCAAGAAAAACGGAAACTTTGAAAATGAAGATGCCGCTGTTCCAGAAGAATCCGCCATCTTTCAGATAGCCGGTTGCGACTTCCAAATTGGGTTTTTCGACAAACTGGTTTACCGCAAACGATTTAATGGCCTGACCAATTTGAATTTCGCCTGCAGTTTGCACATATCCGTAGCCGGTCGCCGGAAATTTCGGTGTGATTCCGATCGTTACAATTCCATCTTTTTGATCTGCAATCAAAACTGCCGATTCGACAGTTTGTCTGAAAAGTTCGTCATTCTGTATAAGATGGTCGGAAGGCGAAACTATCAGGATTCCTTCAGGATCTTTTTCAGCAATAAACAATGCCGCCAGACCAATTGCAGGAAGTGTATTTTTACCGACAGGCTCATAAATCATGTTCTGTTTTGGTAAATTGGTTGTTTGCGATTCCAATACTTCCTTTTGGCTTTTCGCGGAAACTACATAAATACATTCTTCAGGAATAAGATGAGCGAACCGCTTTACCGACTCCTGAATAAGCGATTGGTCACCAAAAAGGCTGAGATATTGTTTTGGTTTTGCAACGCGGCTGCGTGGCCAGAAACGTGTTCCGGATCCTCCGGCCATAATCAGGCAATAATTTTTACTCATTTCAAATAGTTTAATGTTCTGCGCTCAAAGTTAAAGTTTTAAATGATTGTCCGTTTGCGAACCTATTTGGTATCCTGCATCAGTTAATTATGGTCATTTGTAGTCATTCTGTTGTCATTTTCTGGCAACTTAATGACTACAAATGACTATTAAATGACTTT
>JAUYTA010000797.1 GCA_030695265.1 Bacteroidota bacterium | reverse complement strand
CCACAATGGAGTTTTCGCCCTTTTTATCTACTGTGATCAAAGCTACTCCACTCGGATTTTCAGGATCGACGGCCACAAAATCAACATTTATTCCTTCGTCCTCCAGTTGTTGAACAGCCTGTTTTCCGAAAATATCGTCTCCAATTTTGCCTACAAAAGTGACCATGCCACCCAAACGGGCAGCGGCAACCGCCTGATTAGCGCCTTTTCCTCCAGCATTCATAAGGAAACGACCACCTAAAATGGTTTCGCCCGGAGCCGGGAAATTATGTGTTTTGATGACCATATCGGTATTTGAACTACCGACAATCAAGATCTTTTTACCATTCATATTTATCACGATTATATATTTTCATGTATCATTTTCATTAATGCCTGTTATAGAACATCTCATGACAAAACTTGATAGTCTGCTCATTTTAATCAACTCGATGGATACTGCCGAAAAACGGTATTTCCAGATCAATACAAAGATGCATGAAGGTAAAAAAGATTACCAATTTCTTTTCGATCTGATTCTCCAATCGGGTTTGTCGATCGATTTGGTGAAAACAAAATTTAAAAAGTACAAACCGGACGGCAGTTTCGAAATCACATGCAATCACCTGTATAACTTACTATTAGACAAATTATCCACAAAATATGCGGAGAAGGAAGCCGAATTTCAGGCATTGAAAGCCTATCAACAGGCAAAATTCCTTTTCAAACGAAATTTATTTGACGATGCATTTCAACTGATTGAAAAATACAAGCTGATATCCCTGGAATACGAACTTTTTAGTCAGTATCTTTTGCTTGCCAAACTCGAGATAAGATTTTACAATCAATTGGAATTTAAAGGTCTGGATGAAAATAAACTCATCAAATTACAGTCAAAAATTGAATCGGTATCACGTCAGCAGCGGGCTATCGAAAATCACACCGGCTTGTACAACCTCATCAGTATTCGCCAAATCAAACAAGGAACCATACGGAACGAAGCCGAAAAGGAAAAACTAAATGATTTGGCATTTAACGAATTACAAGCTGTTTCGGGTCAGATGAAAAATTCATTCGAGGCACAGAAGCTTCATCTGCTGTTTCAGTCGGCCTATTTCATGAAGACCACCAATCCAAAATCGAGCCTGAAAGTTTATTACGAGCTGAACGAATTGTTCGAGAATAACCGGAAACTTTGGGGAAACCCGCCTTATTTTTACATCAACCACATTCGCGGAATTTTGAACAACCTCCGCTGGTTTGGCAATTATGCCGAAATGCCATATTTCATTGATAAATTAAAGAATCTTCTCTCGGAATTTCCAACCGCCCAGACAACCATTCAACCGCTGATATTTATTTTTGAAAGCCTGATGCTGACCGACCAAAAACTTTTTGTGGAAGCGCTGAATCACTTGAATGAAATTCAGGATAAAATAACCGAAAAAGAAACCTGAATAACAACCCATTTGAACGGCAATTGCTCAACTCGTTCGATTTTATTGCCTGGCTGGAGGGGAAATTGAACTAGAAATACCTCGAAACCTTGGCTTTATATTTTCGGTATTCATCGCCGAATTCCATGTCAAGAAACTTCTCTTCGCCTAAAATTATAAAGTGGTGAACAATCATTCCGTAAAGCATAACCGCCAACAAAAGAATGCTTGGAAGGAACAAAAATGTAGCTGTGTTCATAAAAAAAAAGCTGGCATACATAGGGTTACGGCTTAAAGAATAAATACCACCGGTACGCAGTGCATGTTTCCCGGTTGGCAATCCGATATTGGTTATCAGACCCATTGAAAGATAAGCCGGAACAATGATCAGATTGGCTGGAATGAGAAAAACTGCAGCCAAAAGTTTTTGAACTTCCGGCGTATAATCCTGAATTAAAAAAGGAACAGAATTGCGGTATTCAGGAAAAACAGCAATGAAAGCAAACAAAGCCCAAACTCCAAAAAGCAGAAATTTACCTGTGAAGAAAAATACAGGAAGGATGGTTGGTTTCCCCATCGCATCTTTCCCACTTTTTGCCAGAAATGCACCCAGCACAACAGTTGCAAGAATGGGCATAACTATTAATGCAGCCAAACAATAATCAATCCAGTTCATTGTAAAATTCCTTTATATTGATACCCAAGCTCTGTTTATCGATGTGTTTCTGCGGAAAATAAACTTTCAACAAACCGGCAAAAACCAGCCCCAGCAATAACCACGGGGCCATTTCGCCCAACAAATAATATAATTCTGAAAAATAACTAACTATGTATTCCATAATCTTCTCTCCAATTAATCCGTATTCATGTCGATTTCTGGTTTGTGAGCAAAAGTAATACAAATAAAAACATACAGCTATCTGAATATTTTCATTTATTTAACGGTT
>JAUYTA010000450.1 GCA_030695265.1 Bacteroidota bacterium | reverse complement strand
AGAAGAAGCCATCAAGAAATTGCTTCCCTTTTGGTTTTAGTGTGTCAAAAATCTCTTTACCAAGCTTATAGACAAACTCCTTTAATGTGTCGGTCGCGTATATATCAATAAAAAAGGTATAGTAATGATCCCTTATTTCAGGTTGATGAAAGCAATGTTCAATCAAACCCGTTTTCCCCATTCTACGGGGTGAGATGATCGCCAAATTGTTGCCATTGGAAAGTGTTCGTATAACTTCCTTGCTTTCCTGCACCCGATCGCAGAAATACTCTTCAGGAACATAACCACCAGTAATAAAGGGATTTGTAACGGTTCTCATAATACAGTATTTTTAGCAAATGTAGTTATTTTATTGTCATTACCAAAATTCAATTATTAAAATCTAATGATTGAATTTTGATAATGGTAAAAATGAATGCTTGTTGGAATGCAAACAGGGTAAAAAAAACCTCCTGACCAAAACGATCAGGAGGTTCAACCTAAAACATATTAACCAACTATATTTTATCAATTACTCATAAGCCTGTTCCACTTCCTTTTCAATATCAAGGAACAACTTTAAATCTTCGTCAACCGTTTGAATTCCTGCAATTCCAAAATTCTGAACCAATACGTTGACTACGTTTGGCGACAGGAAAGCCGGCAATGTTGGTCCGAGGTGAATGTTTTTCACACCCAGTGAAAGCAGCGCAAGCAATACAATCACCGCTTTTTGTTCGTACCATGCTATGTTGTAGGCAATTGGCAATTCGTTGATGTCCTCCAATTCAAATATTTCTTTCAGTTTCAGAGCTACTACTGCCAGAGAATACGAGTCGTTGCACTGTCCGGCATCAATCACACGTGGAATGCCGTTGATATCTCCCAGTGGTAATTTGTTGTAGCGGTATTTGGCACAACCTGCCGTCAAAATCACTGTATCAGTCGGAAGTTTTTCAGCAAATTCTGTATAATAATCGCGTTCTTTTATGCGGCCATCGCAACCAGCCATTACAAAGAATTTACGGATTGCGCCCGATTTAACAGCTTCAACAATGGGTCCGGCCAGTTCGAAAATCTGGTTGTGTGCAAAACCACCGATAATTTCACCGGTTTCGATTTCGGTTGGCGCACCGCAAATTTTGGCATGTTCGATAATCGCATGGAAATCTTTCCGCTGTCCCGGTTTGCGGTCTGGAAAATGAACTGCACCCGGCAATCCGCTTGCTCCGGTGGTGTAAATACGGTCGCGGTAACCAGCTTTTTCCATCGGAGGAACAATGCAGTTGGTGGTGAAAAGGATCGGGCCATTGAAACTTTCGAATTCTTCTTTCTGTTTCCACCAGGCATTTCCGTAGTTGCCCACC
>JAUYTA010000790.1 GCA_030695265.1 Bacteroidota bacterium | reverse complement strand
TTTGCTCCTGAAAAAGGCGGATGGAACGGAAGTGAAATTGGTAGATATTCAAAGTCCAAAACATCAGTTAACTCTTTGGGAAGGCCGCATCAGCAGCGAATTTTCGGTGGAAGGTCAGCCTGTAAAAGTGGAGGTTTTTTGTCATCAGCAAATAGACATGGTTTCTGCAAAAATCAGTTCTCCGCTGGTTGAAAATGGCCAGTTAAAAGTAGAATGGATATTTCCGTATGCTGTGCCAGTCAATACGCATTCCGGTTACGATTTTGTTTCTGTAGATAAACATCAGTCGCAATTGGAAAAGGTAGGAGAGAACAGCGCAAAAATTCTCCGGACATTGGACAATGATCATTATCAGGTGAAATTGGATTGGGAAGGACAGGCTGCTTTGGCAGAAACCGAAAAACATCATTTTGTGCTTTCGGCCAAATCAGGAAATACAATTTCGTTTAGCTGTTTGTTTGCTCCCGAAGCAAAAACAGAGGTATTGCCAACATTTGCTCAAACTGAAACCAACAACCTCGAAACATGGAGGAATTTCTGGGAAACCAGCGGTGTGGTTGATTTCTCTGAATGTACAGATTCACGCGCCAAAGAAGTGGAACGCCGGTTTGTTCTTTCACAGTACCTCACGAAAATACAAAATTCAGGGTCGATGCTTCCACAGGAAACCGGCTTGGTTTACAACAGTTGGTACGGCAAAGCCCACCTCGAAATGCACTGGTGGCACTCGGCACATTTTGCCAATTGGAATCATCCGCAATACTTGGAAAAACAACTTGACTGGTATCAGACCATTTATCACAAAGCGCTCGAAACGGCACAATTACAAGGTTTTAAAGGCATTCGCTGGCCCAAAATGGTGGGCACTGAAGGTCAGAACAGTCCGTCGGGTGTAGGCAGTTACCTCATTTGGCAACAACCGCACTTCATTTACATGGCCGAGCAGTTGTATCTTAGCAATCCTTCGCCCGAAATTCTGAACAAATACAAGGACCTGATTTTTGCCACTGCCGATTTTATGGCCGACTTTGCCGTGCCGGATTCTTCCGGAAATGCATATAATCTGCTGCCACCACTTATTCCGGCACAGGAACACTGGAAACGCGAAACAACCATAAATCCGCCTTTCGAATTGGCTTATTGGCATTGGGGCCTGACTGTTGCTCAGGAATGGCGTAAGAGGCTGAACATGCAAGCCGATCCTGCTTGGGAAAAAGTTCGCACCAAAATTGCAGCGCCGGTTCAGGAAAACGGTGTTTACCTAGGAATTGCCAATGCACCCGATTCCTATACCAATCCGGAAGCGATGAAAGATCATCCGATGGTAACCGGTGCGCTGGGCATTTTGCCTGCATGGGATAAAGTGGATCCTGAAATCATGCGAAATACACTGAAAGTGGTCATGCAAAAATGGGATTGGCCGTCAACCTGGGGCTGGGATTACCCGATGGTGGCCATGTGCGCCACCCGTCTGGTTGAACCGGAAATCGCACTGGAAGCCTTGCTGAAAGATGTTCAGAAGAACACCTATCTGAAGAACGGGCACAATTATCAAAGTCCGCGCTTACGTATTTATATGCCTGGTAACGGCGGTTTCCTGAAAGCTGTTTCGCTGATGTGCGCCGGATGGGAAGGCTGCACCACCGAAAACCCCGGCTTTCCGAAAGACGGCAATTGGAACGTGAAGTGGGAAGGATTAGTGAAAGATTTTGGCCTCCCCAACCCCTCCGAAGGAGGGGCTTTTGAAAAAGCAACTAATGAATAATTCCGTTATATGATCGATATTTTCAAAATACGAACAACAAAGTCCCCCTTCGGGGGATTTAGGGGGCTTCTTCTTTTCTTTTTTCTTTTTTCTTTTTCCTCCATCGCAGCTCCAACTCAAAAGCAAACACTTTTCCTTTCCGGAACCGACAACACCCTAACAAAAACCTGGGAATTCTTTTGCACTTCAGGCAGAAACAGCGGTGTTTGGTCGAAGATTGAAGTTCCATCGCATTGGGAGCAGCAGGGTTTTGGCGAATACGATTATGGCCG
>JAUYTA010000789.1 GCA_030695265.1 Bacteroidota bacterium | reverse complement strand
ATCGCTTGAGAAAAATAGGGTTGTCGGACTGGACTCAATGTTGAAAAAATAATCAGATGCTGAATAAAACTTTCAATATAATAGTAGAGCAGGGCATGGATGGTTATCTGATTTCATCTGTTATTGAATTGCCAGGTTGCCATACCCAAGCCAAAACATAAATATGAAAGGGCAACTACTAATTTCCAAACCAGTAATTGCCCTTCAATTTTTACAAATAAGTTTATCGTTTACTTAAAAACTCTTTTTCGTATTGCTGAATTTCAGCAATGTAATCAGTTCCAACAGCTACGCCAGCCTGCAGGCAATAATAATCCCAAACAGCGCTGAAAGGTTTGGTTTTCAATTCTTCCAGCATGGCCAGGCGTTCAAAATTCTGACCGGCTTCTTCCAGTTCAATCATCGTTTTGGTAGGTTCGAGCATGGCAATCATGAATGCTTTTTGGGCAGCACGTGTGCCAATCACATAAGCGCCAATCCGGTTAATTGAAGCATCGAAAAAATCGAGGCCAATTTTAACGCGGCTTAGGAAATTGTTCCGGATAATTTCAGAAGCGATTAACTGCAAATCATCGTTCAAAGTAACCACATGGTCCGAATCCCAACGTACCGGACGTGTAACATGCAGTAACAACTCATCGATAAACTGAAGACACGCAGAAATTTTATCGCCAACCTGTTCGGTTGGGTGAAAATGACCGTTGTCCAGACAGATCAACTTGTTGTTTTTAATGGCATATCCGAGGTAAAAATCGTGCGAACCAACCGTCATAGATTCGGCGCCAATACCGAATAATTTACTTTCAACGGCATCTTTCATCTGCGTTTTCGGATAGTCGATCGCCATTGCTTCGTCGAGGGATTTTTTCAGCAAAGCGCGGTATCCGTTGCGGTCGATTGGTGTGTCTTTTGATCCGTCGGGAATCCAGGTATTGTGCACACAAGGCGTTCCGAGCTGTTTTCCGATTTCAGCAGAAATAGCGCGGCAGCGTTTTACATGTTCTACCCAGAATTTGCGGTTTTCCTCATTTTTGCTCGAAAGCGTAAATCCATCAGCAGATTTTGGATGCGAAAAGCAGGAAGCGTTGAAATCCATTCCGATACCCTGCACTTTACACCATTCGATCCAGCTTTGATAATGTTTCACTTCAATTTGGTCGCGGTCAACGAATTCACCTTTGAAATCGCCATAAATGGCATGAAGGTTCAAACGTTGTTTGCCGGGAAGAAGTGACAGTACTTTTTCGAGGTCGGCACGCATTTGTTCGATGGTGGTAGCTTTGCCAGGATAATTTCCGGTAGCCTGAATTCCTCCACCCGAAAGTGTTGCATCCGGAGTTTCAAAACCGCCAACATCGTCGGTCTGCCAGCAATGCAATGAAATGACGACATCGTTCATTTTTTTCAATACATCATCTGTATTTACGCCCAGTTCAGCGTATTCTTCTTTGGCCAGTTGATAGGCCGCTTCAATTCGTGTCTTGTTCATAATAGAGCCTCCCCTAGCCCCTCCAAAGGAGGGGGATTTTTTGATTGTGTATATTTAATATTTCTGAATGTCTTACCTGTTGTGGCGCATGGAGCATTTATATTTCAAACACCATTTTTAGATGCGCCTTGTTTCAGTCGTTTTCATTTGCCCCGGGTTGCGTCGTTCCTCTTTACCCGGGGTTATTGATATTTGACCCTTTCAGGGTCTCTTCCGACTACTATTTGCTATTAAGCTAAGCAACTTCAAACTTTCTGTACCCAAACTCCCTTCTCCTTTGGAGAAGGGTTGGGGATGAGGCTTCCTATTTCATCGGATAACGAAACGTATAATTTCCTGATCCAATATTCATTGAAACGCCTTTGTCTGTTTGTTTCAGGCTTTCTTTTATTGAACCTGAAAGTGGTTGTGCGTTTAATGTGACCTGTTCGCTTTTCGCAGCGGGTAAAGTAACTGTTGCTGTTGTATTTGCCGGAACGGTCACTTCATAAACAAAGTCGTTTCCTTCCAGTTTCCATGCAGATTTTGCTTTTCCGTAGATGGATTTAAATTCTGCATTGGCATTGGTTAAACCGCCACCAGGGTGTGGAGCAAGTAAAATATGTTTGTAGCCGGGCACTTCAGGATCAAGGTCTAACCCTGCAACATGACGGTACATCCATTCGCCGATTGCGCCATATGCGTAATGGTTAAAGCTGTTCATACCCACATCCTGAAATGAGCCGTCAGGTTTTTGTCCGTCCCAACGTTCCCAGATAGTGGTTGCTCCCTGAGTTACAGGATATAACCATGAGGGGTAATCTTTCCGGTTCAGAAGCATAAAAGCCAAATCTTCATATCCGTGAGCAGAAAGTGTTTTACACAAAAGCGGTGTTCCAACAAATCCGGTGGTGAGGTGCCCCATCTTTTTTACATCTGCGGCAAGGAAAGCTGCTGCTTTCGGAATCAGATCTTCAGGAAGAAGATTGAATGCCAATGCCAGTGAATAGGCTGTTTGCGTATGCGAAACCAAACGTCCGGCAGGCGTGACAAAGTCTTTCACGAAAGCCTTTTTAATACTTTCTGATAGTTGCGTATATTTTTTTGCATCTTCGTTTTGCCCGATAATGCCTGCAATTTTCCCCAACATACCTGAAGAATAAGAATAATAAGCCGTTGCAATCAGGTCTTTTTCGGTAGTCGCTCCGGTGTAATCCGATCGGGTTGAAGCAAACGCCAGCCAGTCGCCAAAATGGGTATCGCCCGTCCACAGCAAGTCATCTCCGGCGCGGCTTTTCATGTATTCTACCCAGGCTTTCATACTTGGGTATTGTACTTCCAGAATCCGCTTGTCGCCATAAACAAGGTAATTTGTCCACGGAACTATGATCGAAGCATCAGCCCAGGCTGTTGAGCCGCCATCGCCTCTGAGTACATCAGGAATTACATGAGGAATCCTTCCGTCGGGCAACTGATCGGCAGCCAAATCGCGCATCCATTTCGTGAAGAACGGAGCCACGTTGAAATTAAAGGCAGCGGTCATGCCGAAAACCTGAATGTCGCCGGTCCAGCCCAAACGCTCGTCGCGCTGCGGACAGTCAGTTGGTACATCCAGGAAATTACCTTTCTGACCCCATTGGATATTTTTCTGAAGTTGGTTAATCATCGGATCGGAACAGGCAAATGTTCCGGTAGGCGCCATGTCTGAATGAATCACCACGCCGGTAATCTGATCGAGTGAAGGCTGACCGGAAAGCCCTTCGATTTGTACAAAGCGGAAGCCATGAAAGGTGAAATTCGGTTCGTAAATCTCTTCACCTTCGCCTTTCAGTATATATACATCGGTAACTTTGGCGCTGCGCATATTGTCGAGGTAAAAGTTGCCTTCTTTGGTCAAAACTTCAGCAAATTTTAAAGTTACCTGATCACCTTTTTTGCCCTGAACTTTTAAACGAACCCAGCCAACCATGTTTTGACCCATATCAAAAACTGTTTCGCCTTTGGGTGTGGTGATCAGTTTGATGGGTTTAATTTCTTCGATGGCTTTTACCACTGCGCCCTGTGGAGCTACCAGTATTTTTTTTGAATGATCGGGGACGCTTACTTTTTCCCAATTGCCATCGTTGAACCCGGTATTCGCCCAACCAAACATTTCTTTACGGGCATCGTAAGTTTCGCCATTGTAAATATCCGAGAAAAGAATTGGCCCATTATTGGTAACCTTCCAGTTTTGATCGGAAACAACCATTTCGCTTGTTCCATCAGTATAATTAATTTGAAGTTGTGCCAGAAGCGCCAGTTTATCGCCGTAATAATTGTTTTGCCCACCCCAGCCAATGTTTCCGCGGTACCAGCCATCGCCCAAAATGGCGCCAATCGAATTTTTCGGCTGAATCATTGAAGTGACATCGTAGGTTTGGTATTGAATGCGGTTTTTATAGCTGGTCCATCCGGGAGTAAATAAATCGGTGCTGAATTTTTTAACATTAAGAAAGATTTGATAAAAACA
>JAUYTA010000783.1 GCA_030695265.1 Bacteroidota bacterium | reverse complement strand
ATGGTTCGCGTAGCTTTGGTAGGATACACAAACGTCGGTAAATCGACCATGATGAACCTGCTTTGTAAATCAGAAGTTTTTGCTGAAAACAAACTTTTTGCGACACTCGATACCACTGTTCGTAAAATGGTGGTGGCCAATTTGCCGTTTCTGGTGGCAGATACTGTTGGGTTTATCCGTAAACTGCCACACGGCTTGGTTGAATCATTCAAATCGACACTCGATGAAGTGCGCGAATCAGATATCCTGATACATATAGTGGATATTTCGCATCCGGGATTTGAAGAGCAAATAGAGGTGGTGAACCGGACACTGAACGAAATTCAGGCTGGAGATAAACCAATAATTTATGTGTTCAATAAAATTGATGCCTTCACTTTTGTTGAAAAGCAGGAAGATGATTTGAGCCCGCGTACAAAAAACAATATTTCGCTGGAAGAATGGGAGAGCAGCTGGATGGGAAAAAATAATACTCCATCTCTGTTTGTTTCGGCAAAAACAAAAGAAAACATTGATGAACTAAAGAACACTTTGTACGAAGAAGTAAAGAGAATTCATGTTACACGTTTCCCATACAATGATTTTTTGTACGATGAAAACTGGATCGGAGATACTGAACAGTAACCCGAAAGTTGGATTGTTAATAGTTTTAATTTTTTGATAATTCTCATATTTTCCCAACAGTTCCGGATGTTTTAAAAGTTGGATAATATTCAATCAGGTTAGATCTTTTTCTGGCCTGATTTTTGTTTTTATTGTAAAGTCAACCGTTCTTAACAACTGAACCGTGTTCATATTCAATCACTAACAGATTGTGTGCGACAAGTGCTTTCTCTCTAATTCTACTAAAAGTGGAATACTAAAATGAAAACAAAAAAAGAATCAAAAAACTAAACAACTTTCATTATGGAACCCAAAAAAACACCTCGGGCAGATCTCGAAAACAAAAGGAAGATCTTTTTTGAATTAGGGTTAATTGTAGCAATTGCAACTTGTTTGTATGGCTTCGAATCAACTACTAAAGTGAAACAGTTAATTTCTCTGGGAAATCTCGACAAAAATATGGCTGTTGAAGAGCTAACTCCAATAGTCCGTTTTGAAGAAGTTAAACCAATCATTCCACCGCTGCCGAGAGTAGCTGACCTAATTCGAATTGTTGAGAATGATACAGAGCTTGACGAAGAATTGGACATTAAAGATTCAGGAGGTGACAACTACACTGCAATTTATGCTGAACCACAATTGTTTGCCTCCAAGGAAATAGAGAGAGATGATGCAACAATTTTCTATGCTGCGGAAGAGATGCCGGAATTTCCGGGTGGATACTCTGCATTATTGAATTTTTTGAGTCAAAATATCAAATATCCGGCTATTGCTGCCGAGAATTATATTACAGGAAAAGTTACCGTTAATTTCGTGGTAAATAAAGATGGTTCAGTTTCTGATGCCAAAATACTTCGTGGAGTAGACCAGGCGCTTGACAGAGAAGCATTGAGGGTAATTAACAGTTTACCAAAGTGGAAACCCGGTAAACAGGCAGGAAAAACTGTAAGGGTTTCATTTTCAGTTCCTATTAATTTTAAACTTCAATAAAAAAAATCTATGGTACTGGTTTCAGTTCAATTGGTTGACAGAAATATATTGCAACAAAAAAGCCCGTATAAGTAACGGGCTTTTTTTAATCTATTGTCTGATATCTAACATCTTGTGTCTGAATGTTATTTCACTTCGCCATTTTTAATCAACCATTCAGCAATCTGAACAGCATTTAACGCAGCGCCTTTTTTGATTTGATCGCCCACGCACCAGAAAGTCAAACTTTTCGGATTTGACACATCTTTCCGGATTCGGCCAACATACACATCGTCCATTCCTGAAACATACAATGGCATCGGGTATTTTTTCTCGGCAGGAACGTCCAGAACGGTCAATCCTTCCAGTTTTTCCATCGCGTCTTTTACTTCCTGAATGTCCAGCGCTTCTTCAGTTTCCACCCAAATAGCTTCGGAATGTGCTCGTGCAACCGGAATTCGGATACAAGTTGCGCTGACTTCAGCATCTGTATGCATTATCTTTTTGGTTTCCCAATTCATTTTCATTTCCTCTTTGGTATAGTCATTCTCGAGAAAAACGTCAATTTGTGGAATAATATTCATGGCCAACTGATACGGAAATTTCTGAATGGTTGGTTCTTCACCATTGGCAATTTGTTTTACCTGAGTTTCCAATTCAGCTATTCCCTGTGCACCGGCGCCGCTTGCAGCCTGATAGGTAGCTACATGCACACGCACAATTTTCGACAAATCGTTGATTGGTTTCAGCGCAACCACCATCTGAATGGTCGAACAGTTCGGGTTGGCGATAATGTTACGCGGACGATTGCGCGAATCTTCAGGATTTACTTCAGGAACAACCAAAGGCACATCGTCATCGTAACGAAAAGCGCTTGAATTGTCGATCATAATTGCCCCGTATTTTGTAATGGTATCGGCAAATTCTTTCGAAATGGATGCACCAGCCGAAGTTAAGGCAATATCGATGTCCTTAAAATCATCGTTGTGCATCAGTTCCTTCACAACCAAAATTTTGCCTTTAAATTCATACTCGTTTCCGGCCGAACGGCCAGATCCAAACAAGACCAGTTCATCGAGCGGAAAATTTCTGTCAGCCAATACTTTCAGGAATTCCTGGCCTACCGCACCACTTGCACCTACTACTGCAACTTTCATTTCGATATTTATTTAATTGTGTTACTAATTTTAATTACTGCTACAACAATCAGTTTTGTTTATTTGAACAAATCTTGTTAACTTAATTCAGAATTTCAAAACCGATATATAAAAAAGAATGACCAAAAATAACTGTTTACTTTTAATTTTTCCTAAAACGGGCAGATTTATTTTTATTTTCGCAATAATAGTTGTCTATTTATTAACAACTGTAAGTAAAACTGCATTTAGCGAGAATAATACCTATTTGAATCTTTCAGCAAAAATAGAAACCCTCTCCGGAAAAGATACCGTCGTTTACATTTTAAATTTAGATTTCGAATCAGGTTATTTCTCAGGATGGAAACAAACAGGGGATTGGGAGGTTTCGGCATCAGAAAAAATCGCTGGAAATTTTTCACTTAAACATTTATCAAAACCCACAAGCGGCAATTCATCCTTATTCCACAAAGTTTCTGCTGATCTGAATCTTGTGGATATGGAATGGGCGTTCACATTCAAAAACGGGAAATGGGATCCTTCCTCGTCCAATCGGTTTTTGTTTTACCTGACTGCAGATACAATTCAGACCGACCTGATTAACGGTTATGCAGTTGGCGTAAATATTTCAGGAACAAGCGAT
>JAUYTA010000782.1 GCA_030695265.1 Bacteroidota bacterium | reverse complement strand
ATATAATTTGGTGGTTTCGCCGTTGTTGGCAACCACTTTCCAGGGATACCCCGCCGGACCGGTTTCGTGAATAATCAAACAACCTTTTGCACCGCGACGAGCAGCTTCTTCAAATTTATAGGTCCAGCGACCGTAGTAAGTCATCGCATTTCCCTTGAAATAGGGTTCAGATGTTCCATATCCCGGATCATTCACAAAAACCAAAATGGTTTTTCCGGTCAGATCCATACCCTGAAAATCATCGCGACCAAATTCAGGAGCAGTAATTCCAAAACCTGCAAATACCAATTCAGACTGGTCGAGCGATTGTTCCGCTTCCATCTTTCGCGAAAAAGTCACGTAATCAACCAGTTTGTCAAATTTCAGCAGTCCTTTGGGAGTGTCGAAATCCAGAGTGTTTGATATTTTGGAGTTTACAGCCAGCAAAGGAACTTCCTGAAAAAAGCTTCCGTCATTCGCAGGTTCAAGGCCGATTTTCTTCATCTGTGCGGCAATGTAATCAACTGTTATTTCTTCGGTTGAGGACATGGGCATCCGTCCCAAATAACGATCGGACGACAATTCGGCGATGTGTTTTTCGATGTTTTTATACTGAATGGCATCTTCTCCTGATTTAGGATTTGTTACTGAACATGCTGAAAATAAAGCAACCAGAAATAGTAGGAAATATGTCCGCATAAGTAAAAGTATTTGTGTTCAGATTCGGATTTAATTGTACTTGTTTGTTGTGAGGATAAAGTTAATTGAATATTGGTTCGGTAACGGCAGAAAATAAAAAAGCCGCTGATAATTCTACCTGCGGCTTTCCAATTCCTTCGTTACGATGACTATCTTTTCACTTCATAAAAGCAAACCTTCGGAGACGTAATTTTCTCTTCAGCTTTCAACTTCTTTATAGCTTTATCAACTTCCTTTTTGTCAACTCCACTCAACTCAGCAATTTCTCCGGCTTTCAAAGGTTTTCCTGCAGCAGTCATCACTGCCAATACTTTCTCTACGCTCATAATATAAAGATTAAAAGATTTACAATTTATTCATTTACAATTTACTATTCGCCGCAGTCGACAAGCGATTGACTACCGTACTAAAAATCCGATATGAGCGAATGAAATAGAAAATAGTCAATAGCTAAATAGTCAATTATCAAAATCTTCCTTCAACAACTTTCCAGTCCATTACTTTCCAGAAATCAGCTACATAAGCCGGTCGAAGATTCTGTTTGTCGAGGTAATAAGCGTGTTCCCAAACGTCGCAGGTTAAAAGTGGTGTCAAGCCATCACGAACCGGACATCCGGCATTGCTGGTTTGTACGACGCTCAGTTTTCCGGCGGCATCTTTCACCAACCATGCCCAACCCGAGCCAAATTGAGTAACTGCTGCTTTGTTGAAGGCTTCTTTAAACGCATCGAACGAACCAAAAGTAGATTCAATAGCAGCTTTTAATTCGCCGGAAGGTTCGGTAGCCGGAGCTGCCGATAGTTGCTCGAAGTAAAAAGTGTGGTTAAAAACCTGTGCCCCGTTGTTGAAAATTCCACCATCTGCTTTTTTGATGATGGTTTCCATGTCGGCATTTTCGAATTCAGTTCCAACAATCAGGTTATTTAGGTT
>JAUYTA010000447.1 GCA_030695265.1 Bacteroidota bacterium | reverse complement strand
AAGAATACTTCAACGAAAGATCTTTTAATAGGGGAAGGTTTAGGAGTATCCGGGGCTCAAAAGAATAATAACTCTGGTCGTTCAGTAAATAGCCCGAAAGTCTTACGCCCAGGTTGGCGCTGACCCATTTCAGATTAAAATCGTTCTCGGCATAAAAGCCTGCTTCCGTTGCCCTGATGTTTGAAAGATAAGTAGAATCAATTGAGGGTTTCCCTGTAATAGATTGCTCATAATGTTCGTTGTTTGGAATAAAGGAATGAAAAATGGAGTTGAAGCCAAATCTTAGTTCATACTTTGGGTTCACGTAATAAGTAAAATCTGATTTGAGGCAAAAATCCCTGATACCGGTAGTAATCTTGCTTTTTATCTCTTTATGCAAAGTGTCGGTCTGATATTCGTAATTGTATAGGTTCCGATATTTGTAATCGGTAAACGACAAAGTGGTGTTGCTAAATAATTTACCCGAAAAAAGATGGTTCCATCTAAGAGCCGCAAGAGTGTTTCCCCATCGGGTCGATTTATCGTTGATTTGTTTGATTTCCGTGGCTTTATTCCTGCTACTTACCCCTACACGGTCGTCGCCATTGTAAAAACTCAGAAATACTTTGTCGGTTTCAGTGAAAGAGTAATTCACTTTGGCATTCAAATCATAAAAATTGTAAGAAATACCTGCGTTCGTAAACTTCAGAATCGGGATAACATTTTTTCTGGCTGAAATAATAAACGATGACTTCCTTTTGATCGCCGGCCCTTCCAACGAAATTTTCGACGACAACAACCCGATCGTTCCCTGTCCGCCAAACTTTTGCAGATTCCCGTTTTTCATACGTATATCGAGCACCGAAGAAAGCCGGGTTCCGTATCTGGCCGGAAAACCTCCTTTGATCATTGTGATGTCGCTAATGGCATCGTTATTGAAAACCGACAAAAAACCACCGAAATGTGCTACATAATATAAGGGTACATCGTCCAACAACGTCAGGTTTTGGTCGGGACTCCCACCACGAACGTACAAATTCGATTTGGCCTCTCCGCCCGATTGGATTCCGGGAGTGAGTTGCAGCGCTTTGATCAGGTCAACTTCGCCAAACAGATTTGGCATATTCCTGACTTGTTTAGGATTCAGTTTTACTGTGCCAACTTCTCTTTTCCGTACAAAATTGGTACTTTTTGTTGCTGTCACCTCCACCTCGTCAATGGCCAGGCCAGGTTTCAGATAGATAGTTTTTGTTGAAGGATTTTTACTTTCGAATGTGAATGTCTGCGATTGGTAACCAATAAATGAAACGGTAAAAGCGCCTTTTTCCTCGTTGACGACAGAAAGGCTGAAAAACCCAAAAACATTGGTTTGAACGGCTTCCATACTGGTTATCTCAAACACATGTGCCCCAATCAATGGTTCCCGCGTTTGTTCGTCGTACACAAATCCGCTGATGGTGGTTTTATTTTGTCCTGTTGCTGCAAACAGCAACAAACAAATAATCAGAAGTAAGATAGTTCGTTTCATCATTATCTTACCCTTATTGAATCGACCCAAAATGAACGGTTATCCTCGTAATAACCGGCAAATACGCCATAGCCGTTTTGAATATTGGTGTAAACCGGGCTTGGTTCTGCAATGCCAAATAACATGTCGGGTCTTTGACCGTACGATTGTTTTAACAAAGTAGTATGGTATAGGTAATACGCTTCACTGACCGAACGGAACGATAAATACAATAAGTGAGGTATAATGTATAATTTTCCTCTTATTAGCGATTGGGTACTGTGGAAAGCTATTTCAACCGTATGGGTTTGCCCATTGATTTGTTGGTCGCTAAAAAGCAAACGTTTTGGACGATCAGCATCCATTAAAACCGGAGAAGGATAATAGCTTTCGGAAGTAATTACCTTATCGTTGGTGCTCAGCTTGTATTTGTCCTTCTCATCCTGATATCCCAGAACCATGATTTCGTAATAATTGGTTTGATTGACCGGATCATCAAAAGTTACCGAAAGTTGTGAAAACGCCCATTTTTCATCGTCAAAACCAGCAAAAGGTGTCAATTCACAGCTTTTAATGGCTACTTTGGGCGGAATCGTTCCTTTTGCAGTCACCGTTTCAAAACCTTGTTTTTCAACCTTAATGCTGTATTCTACATCAGCTTTTGGTAAAAAATTAGCTCTGTATCCATAGACTGTATCATTTTTCATTATTTGGTTGAATTGACCATCAACATATAAACTAACTGTTGCATCGTGTATTCGGTCAACTTTCAGCGAATCAAATACTCCGGTATTTTGACTTACAAATACTGCAAACGATTTTATTATTGGTGGAGTAAAGGGTGTAAACGCTGAATGGACTACCAGTTTAGGTTTTGGGGCCGGAAGGTCGATTTGCATTTCTGTTTCATAAAAGTTGCATGAATGGACTATCAACAGAAAAAAACATAACAGCATTCGCTGGTAAAAGCAATTCCGATTCATAGGCAATGTTTTGGGTTAATTGAAGTTTCATAATAAACTATCAAAGGTTTCCAATTATTGTTCATTGATGATAAAATGATGTACAAATTCATATTTCCCCTTTCCCCCTTTCTTCATGTAAGTTTCAGTTTTTTATATTTATTTTAAACCAAATTTGAAGCTTATGCTAATACGCAATATAAAACCATATCTGGAACCATGAGCAAGAAAACCGGAAGCGGAATTATTTCAGGAGTTGGAAAATATTTTCAGGAACGACGAAATCTTGTGTTCGTAGTTGTTCCGCTGATGCTTTTCGTTTTGATGCTTTTCAGGGTAGCCGAAATCCACTTTTATTTTCAGGGATGGTACGATCCTGTTTATGCTTACCTGACAAACGGGCTGACTTTTGCCCTCGGATCGAACGACATCGGGCACACTGATCATCCGGGTACGCCACTGCAATTATTTATTGCATTGCTTATTGCAATTATCGGATGGATGCGCGGAGCAAATGATCTGGCAACCGATGTGCTGACCAATCCGGAAACGTACCTCCGGATTGTTACAATCTCATTGATTGCCATTAATTGTACAATGCTTTGGTTGCTCGGCCTTTTTGCATATAAAAAACTGCAAAACAGAAACATGTCGGTTGTATTGCAATTGCTGCCGCTTTTATCGTTTCAGTTGTTCAATTTCATGGCCGTGATCAATTGCGAATCGGTTATTTCGCTTTCATCATTCGCCATTGCAGCTTGTATGATTCTATGCGATAAGAGGGAAGAAGGACGAATGAAGTTTCTGGTCATCATCGCAATTTTATCGGCTCTTTCGGTGGTTACAAAAATATCATCACTTTCCATACTCATTGTTCCTTTCTTATTTTTCGAAAAGACAAAATCAAAAGCCATTTACCTGTTGTTGTCGCTGTTGTTTATCGTTCTTTTCATCTCTCCGGTTATCGGGAAACTGGGAAATTTTACCGGATTTATCGGAAAACTTGCCACGCACACCGGACAGTATGGTTCGGGCGAAGCGAAGCTTTTCGATGCGACCATCTTTTTTCAGTCGA
>JAUYTA010000731.1 GCA_030695265.1 Bacteroidota bacterium | reverse complement strand
AACCTCACCACCGAATACAAAAATATCAAAGACAGCAAAAAAGCCGATGGAGCAATCATCATAAACGAAAGCGTAAAAGCGGTTATCGAGCTAAAGGGAACCAACACTACCGATTTAAGCAAAATTGAATCGCAGGCTTTTGGCTACAAAAACAATCAGCCAGTTTGTGTTTATGTAATCACTTCTAATTTTGAAAAGCTGCGGTTTTACATCGACAACGCCATTGAATACATTGAATTCAACCTGTTTACCTTGTCGAAAACCGATTTCCAAATTCTCTATTTGTGTCTGGCCTTCGAGTCGATTGAAAAAGGAATTCCGAAAAAGGTAAAAGAGGAATCATTGAGCCAGGAAGATGTCATTACCAGAAAATTGTATCAGGATTATTCGCTCTTTAAACGCGAATTGCACCAAAATCTTGTTTCCCTCAATCCGCAATACGATTCGCTTACGCTATTCAAGAAATCGCAAAAGTTATTAGACCGGTTTCTGTTCCTGTTTTTTGCCGAAGACCGCCATTTGTTGCCGCCAAATTCAGTACGTTTAATCTTAAACGATTGGAGAGACTTACAGGAACGAGATGTTGAAATACCACTTTATCAACGTTTTAAGAAATATTTCGAATACCTCAACACAGGGTATAAAGGGAAAAGGTATGATGTGTTTGCATACAATGGTGGTTTGTTTAAACCCGACGAGGTGCTTGACGCAATCCTCATTGACGATGAATTGTTATTCAAACACAGCTATAAACTTTCGGAATACGATTTTGTCAGCGAGGTAGATGTCAATATTCTCGGGCATATTTTTGAGAACTCGCTGAACGAACTCGACGAGATCAATGCGCAATTGGCCGGAGTGGAAATTGACAAAACAAAGACCAGACGCAAAAAAGACGGGGTATTTTACACACCGAAATACATTACCAAATACATTGTTGAAAATACCGTTGGAAAACTTTGCATCGAAAAGAAAGCCAAACTTCAGATTATCGAAGAAGAATATGCCACCGACAAAAAGCGGCAATTAAAAACCAAGCAGGCACTGCTCGAAAAACTGAAAACCTATCAAAACTGGTTGCTGCAACTCACCATTTGCGACCCTGCTTGTGGTTCGGGAGCTTTTCTGAATCAGGCGCTCGACTTTTTAATTAACGAGCACCGCTACATCGACGAATTACAAGCCAAACTATTGGGTGTTCCGATCATTTTTAGCGACATTGAAAAAAGCATTCTGGAAAACAACCTGTTTGGGGTCGATTTGAACGAAGAGAGTGTTGAGATTGCCAAACTTTCGTTGTGGTTGCGTACCGCACAACCCAACCGCAAGCTGAACGACCTGAATAACAACATTAAATGCGGCAACTCGTTGATTAGCGATCCGGCGATTGCTGGCGAAAAAGCCTTTGATTGGGAACGCGAATTTCCACAAGTATTTGGTCGAAAAGAAATAGAAACGCCACTGATTGAAGTTCCCAAAGACAAAACGCCCGACTACCTTAAACTGATCAAAGAGAAATCGCTCG
>JAUYTA010000721.1 GCA_030695265.1 Bacteroidota bacterium | reverse complement strand
GACCTCATATTCATTATAATCGGCATGTATATGAGGAGGTCTGTGTTCTCCATTATAAACATGTATCTTGATACCGTTAAAATTGTCAATTGTTGGCATTGAAATTCTATTTTTACAAATGTATCTAATTAGATACTAATTTCCAATTTTTTTATCCGCATATCTTTGACGTGATGGTCTCCTGTAATCGGAACAAAATGGGTTGACTGCAAGCGATATCATTCCTCGTTAAATGCTGCTCGTTCAAACTCCAGCACTTCCAGATCTTTGATGTTTTTTCCGTCGATTACAAACCTGACGGCCGTGCAAACCTGGTGAATGCCTTTGTTTCCGGCGGCTCCGGGATTGATGTGCAGCAAATGGTATTTCGGATCGTAAATCACCTTCAGGATATGTGAATGTCCGCAAATAAAAAGCTGCGGCGCTTTATTCGCGAAAATTGTTCTGATTCGCTGTTCAAATTTTCCGGGATAACCACCGATATGGGTCATCAAAACATCTACTTCTTCGCAAAAAAAACGCTGATCTAAAGGAAACATGCGCCGCACAACATGATCGTCGATGTTTCCGTAAACTGCCCGAAAGGGCTTGAAAGCCGACAGCTGGTCGGCAGTTTCTGCGTTGCCAATGTCGCCGGCATGCCATATTTCATCCACTGATTCAAAGAATTTGAAAACGCGATTGCTCAAGGTGCAGTGTGTATCCGATAATAATCCGATTTTCTTCATAGTTTGTTTTGAACCACATAGGCACATAGGTAACATAGTTTATTTTTTTTCTATGTGAACTATCCCGAGCAATCGGGACAAGTTGTGCCTATGTGGTTATTTTTAATCCTGCAATTTTACAAATTATTTTCGCGCTAAATGTCTATCTTTATATAAAATATAAAAACCCATCCCAATGAAACAATTGGCAAACCTTCATCTCCTTTTTATTGTATTATTCTTTGGCAGTTTGTATTCGTGTAAGCAACAAGCTAAATCCGATCAGGTCATTCGTATAATGGAAGTTGATCCGGGTTTTAGTACCTATATCGAAGAATATTCGAGTGGAATTATCCCTGTAAATTCAACCTTTAAAGTGAAGCTGACAAGGGCGGTTGCAACGTCATTCGAAAACAAAAAAGAGTCCATTGATCTGGAAAAAATGTTTTCGATTGAACCTTCAATAAAGGGGGAATGCACTTACAGTGATGGAACTTTTACGTTTAAACCCAAAGAAAACCTAAAGGAAGGAACCGAGTATATTATTACTTTCCTCCTGAAAAGAGTGATGGACGTTCCGGCGAAATATGAAAAACTAAAGTTTAACACCTTTACACTGAAGCGTAATTTTTCGGTATCGGTGAAAGGATTGAAGCCAGGTTCAGCAGAACAAGTCAATCAGTATTCGCTTCATGGAGAAATACTTACATCGGTACCACTTAAACCGGAAGATGTGGAACAAATAATTGCGGCTGAACAGGAAGGAAAAAAATTGACTGTGCAATGGGATCATCAAACTGGTGAAAACCGGCATCTTTTTACGGTTATAAACATCCAGCGAAAAGACAAATCTTCGACTGTTGACCTCTCGTGGAATGGAAAAGTGGTGAATGTTGAAGAAAAAGGCGAAAAACAAATTGAGATACCTGCCATTCATGTTTTCAAACTGATGAATACCAATGTAATACATGAACCGGAACAGCAGGTTAAACTAACATTTTCTGATCCGATTGATACCCGGCAGGATTTGGAAGGACTGGTTGAACTTAAAGGTACCGGCCCATCAGAAATCGCAGTGGATGGCAACCAACTGACACTATATCTGCATGAACGATTGGTTGGGGAATATCAGCTGGTAATCGATAAGAATATCAAAAATACAAATGGACAATCACTTCCCGATGGGATAGAAACGATGATTGATTTCCAGTTGTTAAAACCTGCGTTGCGTTTGCCCGGTCGCGGAGTAATTATGCCAGATAACGGTTCGGTTATTTTTCCTTTTGAAGCTGTTAACCTGAAAGCTGTTGACCTGCGAATCGTGAAAATATTCCC
>JAUYTA010000715.1 GCA_030695265.1 Bacteroidota bacterium | reverse complement strand
TGTACCACTTATTTTCAGGGCTCAAACCGATGGCTTTTTCGAGCAAAAGAGAAGAGCTGGTTTGATCGCCGCTGCTGCTGTGAATTTTGGCCAGTTCGAACATGGCCGATGATGAGTTCGGATTGATTTGAAGGCACTTCGAAAACAAAGTAACGGCAGCCTGCTGGTTACCAATCATTTTTTGCTTCAATCCTTCGATAAAAGTATATTCAAATTCATTTTTGGATTCGTCAGAAATAGCCGGTTCCTGCACTTCAGTTTTGTCCTGAACAGAAGATTTAACTTCCTTTTTTGCCGTTCCGCAAGCGGAAACCAGCATTGAAACAACTGCAATATATGTTATAAACCTGTTCTTCATTCTCTTTATTTTTTTCCGGTATGTCCAAAACCACCGGCTCCCCTTACTGTTTCTTCCAATATTTCAACCGATTCCCAACCGATATGTTCATGTTTGGCAATTACCATCTGGCAAATGCGTTCGCCATGCTGAATTACAAATTCCTGATTCGATAAGTTTATCAGGATAATGCCCACTTCGCCACGGTAATCAGCGTCGATTGTTCCCGGTGAATTCAGTACCGTGATTCCTTTTTTCAATGCCAATCCGCTTCTTGGGCGAATCTGCGCTTCGTAAGAAACTGGTAATTCAATGAATAAACCTGTTGGGACAAGCGCTCTTTCAAGTGGTTTCAGCACAATCGGTTCATCAAGATTGGCGCGAAGATCCATGCCTGCAGAGTGAATCGTGCTATATTCAGGCAGCGGGTTGTTGGATAGATTTACAATTTTTACGATCATTATTTTTTGATTATGGTTCACCAAATCTTAAATTTTTAAAGTTGCGAAGATACGTCAATATTGGCAAAATGTTAGTCAACAAACTTCTTAAATTCAAACGTCATGTAATCAGAAGATTTTAATCACGTTTGTGTTTAATTCTTGGATGGCGTTTTGTATGAAAGACGTGCAAAACATAATTTCTTTTGCGGCATTAGATGAGATTACTGTTTTACAGGCCATTTGAAATATTAACGGATCAATTCCTTTTTTAATTCTTCCCAGGCAACTCCCTTGTCTTTCCCATTCTTCAAATCAAATGAACGTTTATCCAGTTCAGCGATAAAATGCTCGTTATTCCACCAATAGCTCATTTCATTGATTTCGCTTTCAATGATGGTGTAAATAGCCTTCACTTTTTTATCGTCTGCCACCTTTATGTACTCGAATAACTTTTGCCTTATTGTTGAAGTTTTCATGATATTCTGTTTGATTCAAAGTTATAAAGAAAAAAATACTTTCAGGATAATGTCTTTCGTGATTTTACTTCATCAGACCTATTAACAATATTTAGCATGATTCAACTACCATGAAATCAGCCATGATTTTATCTGAAATAAACAAACCTTCAGGACTTATAGAAACCGTTCCTGAATTGCATAACAGATGTCCTGACTGCAAATATTTCTCTTTACATTTCTGGAAATGAACAGCATACTTTGGGGTAAATGCAGTTTTAATAAATTCTTCGGAAATGCCCCAAACGGTGCGTAAACCAGTAATGATAAAATCGTTGTAACGATCTTGTTCCGTTAGAATTTCACTTTCAGAATAGGGCTGATCATTCTCCAATCCATCCAGATATTTCGAAATTGAAGACACATTCCAACGACGGCTTACAAGGTCGTACGAGTGAGCGGATGGACCAATTCCGAGGTATTTCTGACTTTTCCAATACGATGAATTGTGCTGCGAATAAAGGCCGGGCTTGCAGAAATTAGAAATCTCGTAGTGTTCGAATCCGGCTTCCTTCAGTATTTTAATAAGAACTTCAAATTGCTGAAGGCTAAGTTCATCGGGTAATTCTTTCAGGATTCCCTTTTTGAGCTGTTCGTAAAAAACGGTTCCTTCGTGGTAGGTGAGATTGTAGGCCGAAACATGTTGCACATCCAGTTCAACTGCAATTCGCACGTTTCGCTCCCATTCTTCAAT
>JAUYTA010000712.1 GCA_030695265.1 Bacteroidota bacterium | reverse complement strand
TGTACCCAAAGAAATGAAAGATGCGGCACTTTCGCTGGGCGCAACCCGGTCTGAAATTATCAGGGTCATCCTGAGACAGGTCGCTCCGGGACTTATTACTGCGGTGCTGCTTTCGGTTGGCCGTGGCATTGGCGATGCAGCGTCTGTATTGTTTACTGCAGGTTATACCGACAGTATTCCAACTTCTCTTTCGCAACCGGTGGCAACTTTGCCGCTGGCTATCTTCTTCCAGCTAAGCAGTCCAATAGCTGAAGTTCAGGACAGGGCTTATGCTGCTGCTCTCATTTTAACAGGTATCGTTTTATTCCTGAGTTTAGGAGGACGTTATTTTAGTCGTAAATTTTCAAAAAACAAGATATGATACAGAATTTGCTTCGGGTAGAAAAAATCATCGATTCACCCACCGAAAAATTGCAGGTAAAAACAGTCTCCCTCAATGGGAATAAAGTTGATGCTGAAAGTATTTTCACCAAACACAAACCTCATATTAGTGTCCGTAACCTGAATGTTTACCTGACAAAAAACCATATTCTGAAAAATGTAAGCCTGGATATTCCGGATAAAGCAATTACCTGCATTATAGGTCCTTCAGGATGCGGAAAAACCACACTGCTGAAAACCTTTAACCGGCTGCTTCAAAACTCGATTGATGTAAAGATTGATGGCGATGTGCTGGTTGATGGTGAAAATATTCACGGAAAGGATGTAGAAGTTGAAAATATCCGGAAGAAAATGGGTTTATTGTCACAACGGCCATGCCCGCTACCCATGTCGATCTTCGATAATGTTGCCTACGGACCGAGGATTCACGGAATCAGGAGAAAGCAAACCCTGAAAATTATGGTTGAGAAATACCTGAAGGAAGCCGGTTTGTGGGACGAAGTGAAAGACCGGCTGAAATCACCGGCCACAAGTTTGTCAACCGGGCAACAGCAGCGGCTATGTCTGGCGCGGGGTTTGGCTATTAAACCCGAAATTATTCTGGGAGATGAAGCAACTTCGGCATTGGATCCGATTTCAAGCAAAAAAATTGAAGAACTTTTCGTTAAGCTGAAAGATCAGTATTCAATTGTACTGGTTACCCACACCCTCCGTCAAGCCAGGCGGATTGCTGATTATGTGGTGTTCATGTATCTGGGTGAAGTGATTGAAGCTGGCCCTGCAGCCGATTTCTTCAACAATCCGAAAGAGAAATTATCCAAGGAATATTTG
>JAUYTA010000682.1 GCA_030695265.1 Bacteroidota bacterium | reverse complement strand
CTGGCTTTCGTTTAATGAGCGGGTGCTTCAGGAGGCCGAAGATCCCTCCGTTCCTTTGTTTGAGCGAATCCGGTTCCTCGGAATTTTCTCCAATAACCTCGATGAGTTTTTCAGGGTGCGGGTGGCTGCCGTGCGCCGTATGCTCGAATTTGGCAAAGACGAAGAAGGTCTTTTAGGCGATTATACTGCTGTAGAACTGTACGATAAAATTCAGGAAACAGTTGTTCATCAACAGCAAAAAGCTCAGGAAATATACCGGAATATTTGGAAGGAGTTGGCCAATGAAAACATTTTCATGGTCGATGAAAAGCAATTGACCCATGAGCAGGGTATTTTTGTACGAAAATATTTCAATGTAAAAGTGCTTCCGAACATCATCCCGATTATGCTCGGAAAGTCGATGAAGTTCCCCTATTTGCGCGATAAATCTGTTTATCTGGCGGTTAAATTGTCAAAAATAAATGTTCCTGGAAAATTTTCTTATGCACTCATCCGGGTTCCCAGCCGGTCGGTTTCGCGGTTTCTGGTTTTACCCGATCAGGGAAATAAGAAATTTGTCATCATGGTGGACGACGTTATCCGATTTTGCCTGAATGAAGTTTTCCCCATTTTCAATTACGATCATTTTGAGGCATATACCATCAAAGTTACGCGCGATGCCGAACTTGACATTGACGATGATATCTCGAAAAGCTTCATCGAAAAAATGGAAATCGGCCTGAAAAGGCGAAAAGTTGGGATTCCGGTCCGTCTGATTTACGACCGCGATATGCCTTCGGACCTGCTCGAATTCATCATGAAAAAAATGAAGCTCGACGGGGCTGACAAAACTGTTTCAGGAGGGAAATACCACAACCACAAGGATTTTATGAATTTTCCTGAGATAGGGAAACGTCATCATTATTACCAAAGTTTGCCATCTATTCCGCACAAGGATTTAATCCCCCGCCAAAGTATCCTGAAGAAACTAAGGAAGAAAGATATTTTGCTGCATTATCCTTATCAGAGCTTTTCTCATTTCATCGATTTCCTGCGCGAAGCAGCCATCGACCCAAAAGTAAGGGAAATCGGGATCACCATTTACCGTGTTTCCGAAACTTCCAAGGTCGTAAACGCTTTGCTGAATGCCATCCGTAACGGCAAAAAAGTAACGGTTGTAATCGAGCTGCAAGCCCGGTTCGACGAGGAAGCCAACATTTTCTGGTCGAACAAACTTCAGGAGGAAGGTGCGCATGTTATCAATGGCATTCCGGGATTGAAAATACACTGTAAACTGGCGTGGATACAGCGAAAAGAGAAAAACGGACTTCGAAATTACGCGTATGTCGGGACCGGAAATTTCCATGAAGGCACGGCCCGCGTTTATGCCGACAAGGGTTTGATGACTGCCGATCCGCAGATTGGAAATGATGTGGCCAACATGTTCGAATTCTTCAAGCATACCTACAATCACTTCAACTTCGAACAAATTATCGTCAGTCCTTTTTCGATGCGTAATTTCTTTATTCATAAAATTGATCAGGAAATTGCGAATGCCAGGAAAGGGAAAAAAGCCTACATGATATTGAAAATGAATAGCCTGATCGATAAGAAGATGATCGATAAATTGTATGAGGCTAGCCAGGCTGGTGTGAAAATACAGCTAATTATTCGTGGAATATTCGGTATGAAAATCGATGATCCTATACTGAGCAAAAACATTGAAGCCATCAGCATCGTAGATAAATTTCTGGAACATACCAGGGTTTTCCTTTTTGCCAATGGTGGTAAAGAAGATATTTATATCTCGTCGGCCGACTGGATGCCCCGCAATCTCGACCGTCGTATCGAAGTTGCCTGCCCGATAAATTCTCCGGAAATAAAATCGGAATTGAAAGAATTGCTTCGGATTCAGCTTCGCGACAATACCAAGTCGCGTATTCTCGACAGTGATTTGAGTAACCAGTACAACAATCAAAACAACGGGTCGCGCTACCGTGCCCAGGAAGATTATTACAATTACATCAAAAAAAGACATCAGAACCTTATGAAAATATATCACAATCCTCGCTGTTCAAAAAGTCGCGAAGGAATTTTATACCTCGAAGAAAAAGGATGCGAATTTGAAGTTGTCAATTACATGAAAGACGGAATAACTGCCCCGGAAATAAAGGATTTTCTCGTTAAGTCAGAACTGAAAATTGAGACAATTATCCGCACCGACGAAGAATTGTACAAATTGCAGTACAAGGGAAAAGAGTTAACCGAAGATGAATGGATAAAAATACTGGTCGAAAATCCGAAACTGCTTCAACGACCGCTGGTTGTAAAAGGATCACATGCTGTTCTGGCCCGACCGGTTGAAGAGATTCAGAAGTTATTCTGAGAAATTTCAATTCACTTTCGATTGAAGTGCTTTTATTTCTTTCTCCAACTGGATTCTTCGCTTTAGCGCGTTCGACAAGGCAAGGGCGTCTTTAACGGCTTGTTTGTCGAATGTTTCCAGCACAATGAAATACATACGTTTTCCCAGAAAAACCGCTTTCAGGTTGCGGTCGGCATTGTCGGCTATGAACTGGATTACCCCGTTGTCCTTGCCGTTCGTATATCTAACTTTTTCCCAATGGGTATTCATAAATTCGCTGTGATGATTGTTCGGGTCGTCCAGTAAAACAGAGTCGGTTTTGGCCTGAAATACGCCATCGTAAACCCGCAGACCGACATGGTTGAGCCATTGTTCTCCGTAATAATTGCTCGAAATATACAATTCGCCACGTTCGTCCAGGTGAAGTTGAATAAACGATTTGTTCCACCTGCGTTCGAAGTTCTGCCTTTTGTGAATGTATTGTGTAAAACGGTCGTATTCAGTTTTTTCCTGATCAAACAACTTTTCGAGTTCCAATATCCGGGCATTCAGCTGGTCGAACTGATCCTGTTTCCGGTATAAAATCTCCGAATTGATCTTTTTACTGAACTCTTTTGCTTTACCGATGACTTCAAAAGCTTCAGGATATAAAACCTGAATGGAATCCAATTGCTGCAAGGCCAGCAGCGAATCGCCCTTTTCGCAGATGCCGATGGCAAGGTTCATCTTCTCCTCTGCCAGTTTCTTATGGCCTGGGCCACACGAAAAAAGGAGGGAAAGAAGGAATATCACTATGATAATTTCAAAATATTTCATCTGTTTCACTTTATAACAGTTCATTTGTTCTTCAAAGAAAATGATATTAAACGAACCATGAAAACAAATCAACTAACTATTTATCTATATTTATCAGTTCAAAATAAAAACCATGATTACGTTAACCCAACTTGAATACATTGTTGCTGTTGATACCTTCCGTCATTTCGGAAGAGC
>JAUYTA010000678.1 GCA_030695265.1 Bacteroidota bacterium | reverse complement strand
ATGTGTTCAATCTTATCCAGGAAAACTTCTTTGGTGGCTTCCTGGTAGGTGTATTTGTCTTTCAAATAATACCGAAGCAGGTCGATATTCATGTTGCAGAAAAAGCAGAGAATGGATTGGAGGTAGGAGGTTGTGGGCATGGAGTTATCTATATTTGATTAAATAAAAAAGGAATCTATTTAGAATATACATTCATAAATCTATAACTAATAGAAAGGCTTATTCATAAGTTTAGATTTACATATTTCTATATTACAATTAAATTTATCCATTATTTTCTCAACTTTATCTCTCACAATTTCATCAGCACTGGGAGGAAGAATTAATCTATCAATTATTCGTGCAATATCTCTGATTTCAATTTTCTTTCCAATCGAGGATTCTGCATTTGCCCAATAATCAGGGCTTTGATATGCATGGTCGATATCGAATAAAATTCTGAACTCATTTTCATGCTTATATTCATTTCTCTTATGTACTAAGGGAATAATTGCATTGTATGATTTTACAGGATATTCTTCATCATCATACCATATATCTTTTTCATAATCGATATATCGAACCTTGCTGACTCTAAATGTTGAATGACTATTTTTCAAAACAGAACATATCTTTTCAATAGTTGTTTGTACTGCAACGCCCTCATTCGATTTTAAATACAATCTCCACATTGCATCTGATTCATTTTCATTAATATGCCAACAATTTATTAAGGTAAATTTCTTCATGTTTAGATGTAATCTTTCAAATCCCGATACAAAACCACGTCTTATTCGACTCTCATATTCTTTTTGGGGAAGAGAGCCTTCAAAGTGATCTGGAAATTTATCTGCACGACAAAAAAACAATGAACTGGTTTCCATCATATCATTTAATTTTTCCAAATCAATATACCTCATAATTACTTTATCAGGTTCTACGGGGATCATACATTCATGTTTTGCGATTGTCATTCTAATTTATTGCTTTATTAGTATAATATTTTCGTAAAACGTAAGCTATATTTCTGACTTACGCTGAATAATAAATGCCATCAAGAATGCCATTTTAGTTATTTTTGTAGTTCCAATTTAAACAGTTATATATTAAATGTCTTTTTTATCAACTCTCTCTTTGTAGTTTTTTTCAATTCTTGGACTAATTTTGCTGAAGAAAATATAGATAGATTTAATAATACAAACCGCTGTTTAGTAGATCAAAAATCTATGGAAAATCAAGAACTTATAAGAATAGTCGAAGCAATTAGAAATAGCACTTTCAAACAATTAGAAAGCGCTGATAATTATACTTTAGTATTTCATGATGAAGAAACAAATTCAATTATTTCCGTGAATAAATTTTTTCATAAATTAATGATGGGAAGAAATTTTCAATCTGATCTTGACCTATATGTTATCGAACAAGAACCATATCTTATTTGCGGCCTTAAATTTTTCAAGGTAGAAAATTCCCCACTTCCATTTTAATTATTCCCTCCCATATTTGAAATTCATCAAATGTACAATTTTGATTTATCCAAAATCATTTGCTATTCTCCATGAACCATCTGTTTCTTCATCCCATCTTCTAATTTCATCTAACGAAGCTTCAATTTCAGGATTTTCTGGGTAATTTTCATATTCAGATCTTTCATCATCCAAACCATGTTCTAAATAATATTTATAATTTTCTTCATTATAGTCATCTATCATTTTCTCAACACGTTCAATTAATTCTTGATCAAATCTTTCATTTGGAAATTCTTTCATCAATAAGTCTTCACCAAATCTCTCATATACAATCTTATAGCTTTCTACAGGACTACATTCCCACTTACAGAGCTGAGTCAATATATCACACAAGATTTCTGCCTTTTCACAAATAGTTATTTTATCACCACCAATTTCATTTGCTTGTTTGAACAAAATAATTTCTTCTTCATTTTTAAAATCTTCAAATATCCATTCAGAATATTTTTCTTTTCTATTTACTATTAATATCTTATAGATTGCCATAACAATTTATTTAAGGTTCAGTTTTGTATTAATTTGCGTAAAATGTATAGAATCATAATATCTTTTCTATTTCACTTCGGATGTCATCCTTAATCGATGAATCAGATTCGGTCAACGGAATGACCCAATCCCCACTTTCTTTTTTATAGACCCAATGTTCCTCCTGAATGCCAATTCCTGAAGATAATATTACTTTATATAGGATACCATTAAATATGCGATTATCAACAGTTACAGTGCCACTTTCAGATGTGTAGTAACCTCCTTTTTGAGAATTGGTTAAATAAATTGAAGTCGTCATAAAGAATAAATTAATAGTTGTATACCTAGAATAAGCCAAAGATATCTAACAGCAAAATTATAGCATTGTATGCCCCTGTTGCTAGTGAGCAATGTAAATACTTAATGTGGATTTTCAGTATATATAGGTTTTAAGATTTATTCTGAACACATTTTTCCCTCAAATTTAACCCATAAAACAATCAATAACAACACAAAAAGCAGAACCGTGAAAAGTTTTTCGCATAATATAGCTTTAATCTGTTATTGGTACTGACGGGGTGACTTTTTTTAATAGAAGAAAAGCTAATTGTATTAATCCGGACCATAGATCGAGAGTCACCCCGTCAGTTGCAACTGCAAATACCGGTTCATTTACCCAAATTGACCTATTAAAAATGCCGCTTAATTTATTGCAAATCAGGCGGCATTTTCTTATTGTCAAATCTTGGAATAGTTGGTTCTATAACAGAAAGTGTGGGTAAAGTATTCATTTGCCAGTTTTAATTTTTAGAAATGCCCAATTATTTATAAAGCTAAAAATATGAAAGACATCGGATATTTGTTTGCAAGAATGCGGCAGAGCCGCAAAATATTTGTAGTAAAAAAGTCGATAAAAGCTGGTAAGGTGCATCGCACCGCAATATTTAAATTAATGAATACCTATATCCCGGTGCTCTGCACCTTATGAGTGAATTGCTACATATAAGCTACAAATATCAACGGTGCTCTGCACCTAAAAAAGGCCATCTTTGTTTTACCCATGCAATACGTTAGAGAACCGAATAGTTATTATTCCGTTTCATCACCATCTTTTGAGTACTTTCTTTTCAGGAAAAAATAAACCGGTATTCCTGAAAGGATAAGAATCAGTCCTAAGGCAGCTTCACGTGGCCGTGCAACAACCGTATTAAAAATCAGTCCGATGCAAAAGAGTATAAAAATAGCCGGAACAACCGGATATCCCCACACTTTGTAAGGACGGTGCGCATCGGGCATTTTGCGTCGCAGGATAAATACCCCCAGAGTGGTAGCGCCGTAAAATATAAAAACGGCAAAAATCACCATGTCTGTCAGCTGATCGAATGTCCCCGACAGCACCAGTACCGAAGCCCATAATCCCTGCCACAAAAGCGAATTGGAGGGCACATTAAATTTGTTCAGCTTTTTGATACCAGAAAAGAAAAGTCCATTGCGGGCCATCGCATAATATGGACGCGAACCCGTAAGAATACTGGCATTGGTGCAGCCCAGTGTGGTCAGGAGTATCAGCAGCGAAATGAACAAAACCCCTCCGGTTCCCCAGAAACTACGGACTGCCTCAACTGCTGCAATTTGATTGCCCGCTTCGTGAACCTGAACCAATTGAGGAATGGATAAAAGCGAGAGATACGTCACATTCACCAACAGATAAACGGCGATTACCACAAAAACGCCCATCACAATTCCCTTCGGGATATTTCGGGTAGCATCTTTGATCTCTCCACCGATAAAACCGACAGAAACCCATCCCTGATAAGCCCAGAAAGCAGCAAGCATTGCCGTAAAAAAGGAAGAAAATGTAACGGTTCCGCTGATAAGATCGCGGCTATCCATGAAATTTGCAGGCGTGGCAACCGTACTGCTTAGCCCAAATACAATAATCAAAAGAAGACCTGCACATACCATTAAGAGTATGGCTTTGCTCACCCCTGCCCCACTCTTTAATCCTGAAATATTGAGAATTGTTAATATCAGGATCAGCAGTATGGCAACGAGCTTAACGCCAAAATCCTGAAAAGGAAAGAAAACGCCTCCTATCGAAAGATGTTGCAGCGATGAAAATACTTCGGGTATTGAAATGATGCTGTTCAGCGACTGGGCAAAAACATAAGCCAAAGAGGAAATAGTTGCAGTTTGAATGATGGTAAACAGCGACCAGCCATATAGAAAAGCGAAGAAACGGTTATAGATTTTTTTCAGATAAACATATTCGCCTCCTGTATCGGCCAGTAAACCGGCAACTTCGGCATTGCTCAGGGCGCCGAAAAGGGTGATAATTCCTCCGACAATCCATGCCGCCAGTATCCACGACGAAGACTGAAGTTCAGCAGCCATCGGAGCAATCTTCTTATACACTCCTGAACCAATGATATTTGCGACTACAAATATGATGACATATCCCAACCCGAGCGTCTTTACCAGATTTCGTTGATTACCCATATAGCGTTTGAAAATGAATAAGGATTCGAAATTAAGAAATTAGTTAGATTTTGGATGATTATTTACTTTACTGCCAACGCTAATTTCCCGGCAGCAACAAACTATTTCTGAAAAGTTCGCTGTTAAAAACTTGTTGCAAAACCAATAAATTGCCTGGCCTCATTTTCACTTTAGGCAAAGTAGATACCGAATAGCAAACATTTTTCTAACTTTGCTGTCATGCAAAGCATTCAGGGAATAGATGAGAAAGATCTGATTGTCCGGCTAAAAAGCGGAGATCAAACCGCATTTGAGTTGTTGTTCCATTTTTATTACCCCGGATTGGTAATGTATGCCATACAATTTACCACCGACCGGATGGAAGCCGAAGAAATTGTACAGGATTTTTTCGTACGTTTCTGGCAAAGACATCAGCAAATTATTCCGTCTGACTCGCTCAAAAGTTACCTGTTTTTATCTGTTAAAAATGGCAGCCTGAACTTCTTGAAACACAAAAAGATCGAAGAAAAGTACATCAGGTCGATGACCGAGCTTTCCAACAATCATTTGGTTTACGATCCGGATTTGTACATTGCCTCTGAACTTCAGGAAAAAATTAAAAAATCAATTGACCTTCTCCCTGAAAAATGCCGGGAAATTTTTATCATGAGCCGAATGCGCGGCCTGAAAAACGAAGAAATCGCTGCCGAATTAAATCTTTCCAAACGAACTGTCGAAACCCAGATCAGCAAAGCGCTGAAAGTACTGAGGGTTGAATTGAAAGACTATGTTGGATTACTGGTTCTGCTTGGAATCTGCCAATAGTTTATTTTCAGTAAAATCAGTTTTCGGATACGTGTATTATCTGTTTGGGTTGTTTTAAATCTAAACATATAAGTGAATTCGTAAAATTGAAATGACAAACACCCCCAACATACAAGAAAAAATAAAAGATCTGATTAAAGATCGCATCAATCAGGAGCCGGAAGAGC
>JAUYTA010000656.1 GCA_030695265.1 Bacteroidota bacterium | reverse complement strand
CATGTCGTATATTTACCAAATAGTATCATTTGTGATTCTACGGTAATCTAATTCTATGACCATGACATACGAAGAGATCATAAAAACAATAAAAGCCAGAAAAGAAATTCTGGCAGTAAATCAGGAATACCTTGCCGAGCTTTCGGGTATTGGAATTGCAACATTAAAACGGCTTGAAAGTGGCAAAGGGAATATCACCTTGAAAAATTTACAGAAAGTTGCAGATGTATTGGGCCTTGAAGTAAACATAGAACTTAAAAAGACGGGTAAATGAGAAGCGCTGAAGTATATTGGAAAGGTTTTTTAGCAGGTTTGTTAACCGAAACTAACAGCCATACTTATGAGTTTAAATACGATTCCGGATATTTCAACGATGGTTCAAAACCAGCCATTAGTTTGAAATTGCCCAAAAATCAATTGGTTCACACTTCTGAATCTCTATTCCCCTTTTTCTATAACATGTTATCCGAAGGGGCAAACAGGGAAGTTCAATCGAGACAATTAAAAATTGATAAAAATGACTTTTTCGGCTTGTTACTGGAAACAGCACAATACGATACGATCGGTGCGGTTACGGTTAAGCAGATAAAATAAATAGAATATGGAAATAAGACATTGTCCCGGGTTACTTACTGAGGGATATCCAGGATATAGCCCGCTTTTTATGCGCAGGATGTTTGCAGGTCGAAAGGTCAGTCACATTTTACCATATAATGCTCCTGAAATTGACGAAGCCGATCAGAAAATATTTATGCAAAACCGGAAAAGAATATCCATTTCAGGAATGCAGGAAAAATATTCCGCTCTGCTTGAAAAAAACAGTCTTCGGCTAACAATAGAAAATGAACAAGGCTCTTATATTCTTAAACCAAAACCTCATGGCCTTCGGAAAAACGCTATGGCTCCGGCTAATGAGCATGTAACCATGCAAATTGCAAGTCAGGTATATACCATCCCGACTGCTGTAAACGGCCTGGTATTTTTTAGCAATAACGAACCTGCATATCTAACCAAAAGATTTGACATTGATATAAATGAAGCAAAATTGAGTATAGAAGATTTTGCTTCATTGGCCGGAAAAACAGAAGAAAATGCGGGAAGTAATTTCAGGTATGAGTATTCTTATGAAGGTATTGCCGAATTAATTAAAACTTACGTTGGCGCCTGGAAAATTGAAATGGAAAAGTTTTTCAATCTGGTGGTTTTTAACTTCCTGTTCTCCAATGGTGATGCCCACCTGAAAAATTTTTCCTTACTGGAAACTGCGAATGGCGACTATGTTCTAAGCCCGGCTTATGACCTGATGGATACTAGGATTCATGTTGACGAAGATGGCTTTTTTGCTTTGAGTGACGAGCTGTTTAAAGAATGGTATTGGTCTGATTGCCGGATTAAGAATCCGCAACACCATCCGTGCAAAGAGGATTTTATTGTATTCGGGAATAAAATTGGAATAGCAGAAAATAGAGTCAGTAAATTACTTATGCCTTTTCTGAAAAAACAAGTCGATGTTGAAAATTTAGTGAAGAAATCATTTCTTGATGAGGATACGAAAGTGCAGTATTTGATCCATTATAACCAAAGACTGGAAATGTTAAATTTAGGATGAAATGCATCCTAATAAAAATCCCGGATTCAATCGAACCCGGGATTTCTTATTCTTTAATGAAAACTGCGACTGACCACTTTTTCACGCTTTCACGCTTTCTTCCATTGTTCGCGCATCAGTTTTACTGCGGCTGGCAAAGTATCTTTCGCATCGCCCACCGAGCCACATTCGAAGCTCACATAATCCTGATAATTGATTTCCTTCAGTCCGCGGAAGCCGTTGATGTAATTATCTGCTTCGCCATCTTCTCCGGGCATTTTGCGCCTTTTGCGGCTTGCAATGTGCACATGGCGCAAATAATCGCCGGCAGCAAGGAAAGCAGCCCGATCATTGGTTTCTTCCCAGGTCATGTGCCAGAAATCGCCCATCACGGCAGCGCCGGCACTGTTCACATCACGCACAATGGCAGCTCCATCGGCAACCTGACGGCAGAAGTAACATTCTTCGCGGTTCAAAGGCTCGAGTAATATTCTGGTGTTGTGCTGAAGCGCATAATCGCCCAATTCCTTCATCTGGCCAACCAAAAGCTCCCGTGCTTCTTTGTCGGGCAACGATTTTTGGTTGTTAAATGCCGGAACAAAAATGACTCCGGTTGAGCCCAGTTCTCCAGCTGCGCCAATGATTACCTTCAACGAGTCCATACATTTCCTCTGAATAGCAGGATCATCGGCAATCAGCCAGCCATCGAACCCTGCACAAATCGCACTCACTTTCATGTTGCGGTTCTGCAAAGCCTGTTGAATTTCACTTACTCTTTTTTCAAGGCCTCCACCCCAAATCTCAAGCCCGACAATATCGAGAGATTCCATAAAATCTAGTTTTTCGGTCAGCGACTTGCCCGGGGCAACGCCTTCCTGACACGAGATTTTCAATTTTGTGGAATTCTTTTTTCTGGCCGGAGGTTCAGATTCACTCCTGAAAGAAGAGAAAAGGCCGCCCGATGCTGCCAATGCAGCGCCGGAAACGGCCGTTCCCAAGAAATTTCTTCTATTGATTGTCATATATAAAATATTAACGATCAACGATTAACGATTTATGATTGAGAATTTTACTTCGTTAATCATCAATCGTTAATCGTTAATAACTATGCCTTTTTATCTTCACCCGGAATGGCTACCTGAGCAGTTCCAACGATTCCAACCGATCCCATAATGAAAGTTGTTGGTCCAAGTTTCATATCAGAGTTCATCATTTCGTCCCAGGTTACTTCTTTTCCGGTGTAAGCCGATACGCGGCCCATAATGGCTGTCATGTTCGAAATGGCAGTCTGTTCGGCTTCGTTTACAGGAATGTTTTGGCGGATACAAGTTACCAGGTCAATGTGTTCCTGAACGTAAGGACTTACTTTTACGCTCTTCATAGCTTCTCCCTTATCATCAAGCGGGTAAGCGTAGGCAAATTTTTCAGCGCCCGATGCATCCCAGATTTTATCTTTACAATTGGTTGAACCATTGCTTCCCATGATAAATTCGGAAACATTGTTGGCACAGCCGTTGATCTGACGACACATACTGTGCATGTGCATACCGTTATCATACACAAAATCAACGCTGAAATTATCATACTGATCGCCTGTTACACGACGCTGACGTGATCCAAAACCAACAGCTTTGGTCGGATGTTTTCCGGTAAACCAGGTAATTACATCAATATTGTGAACGTGCTGTTCAACAATGTGATCGCCCGACAACCACAACCAGTTTACCCAGTCGCGGATCATGTATTCCATTTCCGACCATTCAGCTTTTGGATTACGATACCACAATTGACTCTGGTTCCAGTAACAATTTGCCCCGGTAATGTCGCCAATTGCGCCATTCATCACCTGTTTGTAAACTTCAACATAATCGAGCTGGTGACGGCGTTGTGTTCCGGTTATAATTTTAAGACCAAGTGGTTCCGCTTTTTTTGCTGAAGCCATGATCGAGCGGATACCAACCGGATCAACTGCGATCGGTTTTTCCATGAAAATATGTTTGCGTGCCTGAACAGCTGCTTCGAAGTGCAAAGGCCTGAAACTAGGAGGAGTGGCCAGAATTACCACATCAACACCAGAGTCAATTACCTTTTCATAAGCATCGAAACCAACAAATACATTCTCATCGGCAACTTCCATGTTTTTTTCTTTTTTCAGCTTAGCACGACACGAATCGATGTTATCCTGAAAGGTATCGCCAAGGGCATGAACTGTAAGGTTTGGACCAGCATTCAGAAAGTCGATCATCGCGCCCGATCCCCGGCCACCGCAACCGATTACACCAACTTTAAGCGGTGCGCCATCTGGCGCCTGTTCCAAAAGTGGAGGCAGATTTAATACAACTGCAGGTTTTTTAGGACCTGAACATGAACTTAAGGCGTTAACACCAATGACTCCCACTGCGCTTATTGCTGCAGCATTGGCCAAAAATTTTCTTCTTGAAAAATTTGATTCACTCATGGTTGCTTTAGATTTATGATTTTAAAATTAGTTTATAAAATTCAATTATTTACTTATTTATTTGCCGGTTGTTTCATCCAGTTCGCATACAACGCGGAATCCAACCATATTACAATCTGAATACCACCAAATACTTTTTGGTATCTGCGGATCTGTTTTCATCCATGCAACATCTTGCGTAAAATCGCGGGCGGCACTCCTAACTTCGGTAGGTTCACTTTTGAACGAACCTCCCCGGATCACACGTTCAGTTCCTGATACCGGTCCTTTGGGATCTTTAATACCATCACTTAATTCAGAATAAGCATCCGGCGAATACCAGTCGGAACAAAATTCAGCAACATTCCCAAGCATATTTTTCAGGCCAAACGGATTGGGCTTCACTGCTTCCGGCTTTTGTGTTTTGGCCATGCTGTTTCCTGAATAAATAACGTAACGGTCGATGTTGGTGGTATCGGAGCCAAATATTTTATTCATCAAACGATCTTTCGAATATTTTTTCGGATCTCCTTCAAAGAAATACGGCGTTTGTGAACCGGCACGGCAGGCGTATTCCCATTCGGCTTCAGTTGGGAGCCTGTATTTTTTACCTGTTTTAAGCGATAGCCATTTACAGTAAGTTTCGGCAGTTGCATAACGCATGGTTATTGCCGGACGACTCCCCAATCCCCAGTTCTGGTCGGGTTGGCCATAAGGTGGAGTTGGTCCGCTAATGGCATCAACAACTCCGGCAACGGTCGCAGCTTTTATATCGGTAGTACGCCCTTCTCCTCCTGTCTGGCTATAAAAAACCAGAAATTCGTCCCAGGTAACTTCTACCTCGGCCATGTAGAACGAACTAATTTCAACTTCTTTTACCGGACCTTCATCAGGGCGGCGGTATGGTTCATTTTCAGGACTTCCAATATTAAATTTTCCGCCCGGAATAGCGATCATGCTGAATGAAATGGTCGATCCGGGAATCATTTCAGTAAAACTGGAGAATTTCTCCACTTTGGCAGCTTCAGTATAAACAATCTGGTTTAATCCTGAACCTTTTCCAAAATCGGAATTACTGGCATGAATGGCTTTTGGATCGTAGTGCCCCACGTTCAGATGGCAATTGATACATTCAAGTGTAGCTTCGTTTTGTGTATAGTAAAGGTGTGCGTCTTGTCCTTCCTTGTTCAGTTTTAACGGGAAAAGGTTGGCATGGCATTTCACACACGAGGCTTTGAAGGTGAAATGTTGTGCTTTTTCAACTGTTCGCTTGGCTTCCCAGTTAAATTCAGCCGAATCTTTGAACAGAACTCCATAAATATCCTTGATTCCTAACCTGGCTTTATGGTAAAGATAACCTTCGCCCTTTGGAGGTAAATGGCAATCGACACAATGAACCTGAATCCCACCTTTATTGTCGTAATGGGTAGAAAGTTTCCATGATTCAAATACATGCGGATGAACGTGGCATGAAGCACAAAATTCGTCGGTTGAAGTATATTCTATAGCTTTATTGCCCGTAACGGCAGCTAAAATTCCGATGGCAAACGAAATAAATAAAAGGAAAAACATTCGTTTGCGAAGAAATTCTCCTGTCTTTTTCAGCATAAAATTTTGGTTTGTTGTTTATAAATTGATTCAGGTCGCCCAAAATTAATAAAAATACAAGGACTGCAATGCCTGGACAGGAAAAAGAAAAGCATTAAAGACCATTGAATTCGCAATTTGTGACGAATAGATTGAAAGATGAGTAATATATTTGTTTAAACATTTAAATGAAATATACCTTTGGAACGTCTAAATCAAAAACTACAATTTATGAACCTTGAACAAATAGCGGCCAATTTTCAACTCGAAGGGAAAGTTGAAAAAGTAGAACAAATGGGCGAAGGATTTATCAATGATACATTTATCATCCGCACTTTCGGAAAAGATTCTCCTGATTATCTTTTGCAGCGGAAAAACAAGCGTATTTTCACGAATGTTCCGGCAATGATGGAAAATATCCAAAAGGTATGTACCCACATCAAGAAAAAAGTGATTGCAAAAAACGGAAACCCTTTGCGGGAAGCAATGACTGTAATTCCTTCAACTGATGGCATGCTTTATTTTAAGGATGAAGAAGACGAATTTTGGGCTGTTTGCATTTTTATTGCCGACACCATTACCTATCAGGCTGCAAAAACTCCGGAACTGGCTTTTCAGGGAGGAAAAGGAATCGGAAAATTTCAGTCGATGGTGGCTGATCTGAACGAACCACTGACAGATATTCTGCCCGGATTCCACAACATCCGCTACCGTTTTGAGCAGTGGGACAAAGTTCTGGCCAACGATCCGGTTGGACGAAAAGCAAAACTTGGCAAAGAGATTGGCTGGATTGAACGCCGCCGCGAGGAAATGCTAAACTTCTGGAAATTGGTTGAAAACGGAGAAATTCCAACCCGAGTTACCCACAACGACACCAAAATAAACAACATTCTATTCGATCAAAACGGAGAAGTACTTTGTGTGATCGACCTCGACACGGTGCTGAACAGTACCTGTCTGAACGATTTTGGCGATGCAATGCGTTCCTATACCAATACCGGCGAGGAAGACGATGCCGACCTGAACAAAGTATCGTCTGACATCCGGATTTTCGAAGGTTTTACGCGCGGTTATCTTTCAGAAACAATTGGCTTTCTGAATGAAAAAGAACTTGAATACCTCGCATTTTCGGCAAAATATATAACCTATGAACAGGTGCTTCGTTTCCTGATGGATTACATTGATGGCGACAACTATTACAAAATCAAACACCCGGAGCACAATTATCAGCGCACCATTGCCCAGTATAAATTATTGACCAGTATGGAGGAACAATATGATGAAATGTGCAGGATTGTAAGGGTGGTTGCAACCAATTTAAGATAAGACCAGTAATGTAACTAACATTTCGGAGGAAATTTTTCTTGATTCATATAGGTTCATAGAGTGCCAGAATTCGATTATTCATTTCAAAAATTGACACATATATCTGTAATACAATTATTTATAATCATCTTTCTGTTTGTAGTGGATTACGC
>JAUYTA010000648.1 GCA_030695265.1 Bacteroidota bacterium | reverse complement strand
ACTCCGGTTGAATTTCCAATTTCCAAAGCGCTGAAATTTGGTGCTGAAAATGAAATCCTGATAAAAGTGGGCGACCGTGTTTGGCTTCCATCTGAAGCTGCCGGCGGCACCGACAAGGAGAAAGAGCATTATCTCCCCGGAATCTGGGACGATGTGTTGCTCTCGTTTACCGGCAGTGTTCGGGTAAATCGGTTGCTGGTTTTACCATCGGTTTCAGTGAAAAAAGTGACAGTAAAAGCACAGTTGCGTAATTTTAAGCCTGCCCAGATTTTCTACGGAGATGCCATGAGCGATTCGGTGACTCTGGAAGTTTCGATTGCAGAAAAGCTTTCAGGAAAGATTATAGCCACCAAAAGCGGACGATTCGCTGCCAAACGCGATAACAATACCGAAGTTGTACTTGAAATTCCACTATCGAAATTCACCAACTGGACACCCGATCAACCTTTCCTGTATGTGGCAAACGCAACGCTGAAAACAGACAACGAGACTTCCGACGAAATAGGTAAACAATTTGGAATGCGCGACTTTACGCGTAAGGGCAAATTCTTTTACCTGAATGGAGAGAAAATAATCCTTCGCGGAACCAATGTTACACTTCAGCGATTCTATGAAGATCCGGATTGCAGTAACCTGGTTTGGGACAAGGAATGGGTGAAAAAACTGCTGGTCGATTATCCGAAGCAACTGAACTGGAACATGATGCGCATTTGTGTGGGAATTGCGCCTGATTTTTGGTACGATATAGCCGACGAATACGGACTGCTGTTTCAGAATGAATGGCTGTACTGGCAGAATCATGGTTGGGACGAGCAAATACGTAAAGAATATACCGACTGGGTTTGGACGGATGGCAACCATCCGAGTATCGCCATTTGGGATGCCATTAACGAAAACTGGGACGATTACATTGGAAACGTATTGATCCCTGATCTGAAAAAGCTTGACCCCACCCGAATCTGGGATGCCGGATACATGACTGGCGAGCAGATGGTTATTGATGAAATGGATGAACCGCATCCTTACCAGGGAGTGGTGAACTGGATTCAACCTGGGGCAAACCGCGATATTTATCCTTTGGGCAAGCTCGATTTTAACCCCAAAATTATGCAGGAAATAAACAATGCCGGATCTGCTCAATTGGTAAATGAATACGGCTGGGTTTGGCTTTGGAGAAATGGTTCGCCAAGTAAACTCACTGTGGAAGTTTTTGAGCATTATCTCGGGAAGAATTCATCACCCGAACAAAACTGGGATTTTCAGGCATACTGGATGCAGCTCGAAACCGAATGGCTGCGCAGCAATCCGAACATCGCCGGAGTGCTGGCTTTCTGTTATCTGGCCAACAATTACGGCTATACCGGCGACTGGTTTGCCGGAAACATCAAAGACCTGAAACCCACGCCAACACTTGATTGGTTTCAACATGCCTTTGCTCCGGCCGGAACGTTTATTAACCTCACAGATGAGCGATATGTCCGCCTTTCGAAACCCCATCAACCCGGTTCAACGCTTTTGTTTAATCTGGCGGGTATCAATAATCTGAATAAAGTGGCAAATGGCCCGGTAAAAGTGAAACTGCTCAACGCCAAAGGACAAACGGTTTCGGAACAAAATTTTCAGGTAAAACTGGCATCATTTCTTCGGACAGACATCCCGGTTTCGATGGTTTTGCCTTCCGAAGCCGGTGGTTATACAATGGTTGCCGAATTTACTCCTGAAAATGGACGACCAGTAATTAGTCGCAGATTCCTGAAAGTTGGTCAGTCCGAAAAATACAACTATTTCAATTTAAACCCGATAAGCAAATGAAGCATTTAGAAATCTGCAAATCTCCTGTGGGGTTGAACCTCAAAAATTACCAAATGTCAGGAGAACCCATCATCAATCAAACCCGAAAACTGAAAGATATTCCAGGAATATTTCAGGATGAAAAAGCTTACTCTGAAATGGATCAGGAACAACTGGCATACACCGTTCAATCGTGGCTGCCGGTTGCAGATGGAACTCCCGGCGGACTTTTTTTTGGTGCGTCAACGATTTATCCGGGAAAAGTGGGCAACGAATATTTCATGACCAAAGGTCATTTTCATTCGCTGGGCGACCGTGCCGAATTTTACTGGGGTGTTCAGGGAAAAGGAATGCTGATTTTGATGGATCGCGACCGGAATACCCGGGCCGAAGAAGTTTTTCCCGGAAGTCTGCACTACATCGGCGGAGAAATTGCGCACCGGTTGGCGAATACCGGCAACGAAAATCTCATCGTTGGCGCCTGCTGGCCATCGGACGCAGGACACGATTACGATGAAATTGCAGAAAATGGTTTCTCTGCGCGATTGGTGGAAGTGGATGGAGAGCCAAATTTGGTTTAAAGTTTAACGTTCAATGTTTAAAGTTTAAAAATGTCTGAAACTTGAAACTTTGAACCTGGAACCTAACAAATGCCAGGAACAAATTAACAAAGCCTCTATGATCGCGACCGAAACTTCCTGCCCGCGGCAGGCGGGGGAACTTGAAACTTGAAACTTTGAACTATTTTATTAATCAACAAAATAAAACTAATTCATGAAAGGATATGTCATTCTTATCTCCGTCGTCGCAGCATTGGGCGGACTTTTGTTCGGTTTCGACACCGCTGTTATTTCCGGAACCATCAATTTTATTCAGCCGTATTTCGGTTTGTCAGAAGCAGGGTTGGGCTGGACAGTCAGCAGTTTGCTGTTTGGTTGCATCGCCGGAGTTTTTATGGCCGGAAAGGCTGGCGACCACTATGGCCGCAAAAAAGTGCTGATGGTTGCGGCGCTGCTGTTTTTTATTTCGGCTGTCGGAAGCGCATCGGCTCATTCGTTGATCTTTTTTCTTGTTGCACGGATTCTGGGCGGACTTGCAGTTGGAGTCGCGTCTATTCTGTCGCCCATGTACATTGCCGAGCTGGCGCCTGCCAAATACCGCGGAACACTGGTTTCGCTAAACCAATTGGCCATTGTAATAGGTATTTTGGTGGCTTTTTTTAGCAATTATTTGCTGGTTAATACCGGCGAGAACAACTGGCGATGGATGTTATTGGTAATGGCGGCTCCTGCTGTATTGTTATTACCGGAATCAACACCATCATGTATTATGCGCCAAAAATATTCGCGAATGTGGGTCAATCGAACGATTCAGCTCTGTTTCAAACTATTTTGATTGGCGGTACAAATCTAATTTTCACATTGATTGCTATGGTATTGATCGACCGTCTTGGACGTAAACTCTTAATTATCATCGGTTCAACCGGCATGATGCTGATGTTGGCCGGATTATCAGCTTTGTATTTCACAAATCAAACTTCCGGAGTATTGGTACTGGTATTTATTCTCGGCTACATTGCCTTTTTTGCGGCTTCGTTGGGATCTGCTCTTTGGGTCGTAGCTGCCGAATTATTTCCCAATCGCCTGCGCAGTAAAGGAATGTCGATTGCCATTGTTTCACTTTGGATCGCCTGCACCGTTGTAACCATCGTTTTTCCCATCATGCTCGAAAAACTGAGCGGAGGTACTACTTTCCTGATTTTCGCGCTGATTTGCCTGGCCAATTTGTTGTACGTGCTGAAATATGTTTCTGAAACCAAGGGAAAAACCCTGGAAGAACTGGAAAAGCAAT
>JAUYTA010000647.1 GCA_030695265.1 Bacteroidota bacterium | reverse complement strand
AACCTGAATCAATACTTCGCCCGGTTTGCATGAAGGTTTTTCCACATCCAACCATTCAACTTTGTTGTACTCAGTTAATACTGCTGCTTTCATATTATTTTTTTCTGAAAAATCTACTAAAACCATTTGATTTTTCAAAAGTATGAAATTTACCAGTTAAGTAACCAAAATCCTTCATTTTCGAATGCTTGTGTAAGCAAAAAAAAGAGGGGTTTGAATGTGATTTAAACCTTAACGAAATTGTTGAATTGTAAAAACAGGCAGAAAAACAAAAAGGGCAACCATCTTTATTTTAGATAATTACCCTTTGTTTCATTTACTTAGTGGGGTGGATGATGGGATTTGAACCCACGACCCCTGGAACCACAATCCAGTGCTCTAACCAGCTGAGCTACAACCACCATTTTTCGTTTTGAGGTTGCAAATATAGTATTTAAATTTTTACTTGTGCAACACTAAACAAACGATTTTTCCTTAAAGTTTGCTTTTATGAAGTAGTCCGCCCTTTTGGTTTAGAAGTAATGAGAATCGTATAAGTCCGTCATCGCGTACTATCAGCTCATAGCCAACAACTTCCCCTTCACTGATTTCAATTACATTCATCAATTCCCCGTGGGCTGCGGCTTTATCTTTTATGTGCTGAGGTGTAGATTGTATTGGCAGGTTCTTTTTTAGGTTAATAAGTTCTCCTGAAGAATCAAAACGGGAAATGTGTTCGATATCTTCAAGATAAAAAATAGCTTCATAAAAATCCTCGGTTTTTAGCCATTCAATATTAAATGACTCACCAAATTTTTGCAAAAAGGAACTTTGTACTTTCTGAGGTATCGTAACACTTGGGAAGTGAAATATTTTACTTAGTATGTTTTTCATTGGTCTTTAATTATTGATGGTTATAGCCAGTTTGGTTTTCGGACAATTATGGTTTGATCAGTTGATGCCAGACATCAAACGTTTTTTATTATAGACGTAAGACTATATAAATAGTAACGCCTTAATCAGTTAATTAATTATTCGAATTGAATTTTTGCTGATACATATAAATAACCCGCGTGCGAGCTCTTTTGAGTCTCATCTTTACGGCATCATCACTGATGCGCAGGGTTTTCGCAATATGCTTGATTGGTAGATTGTCCTGATACTTCATTAATAACAGTACTTTTTCTTCAGGATGGATTAATTCAAGGATAGTTAGCAGGTTTTCATAATTTGCTTCTTCGAAATCGGTTTCCGATTCATCAATGATTTCCGGGATCTCATTACTGCTGTTCCAGTCTGGGTAGTGAAGTTTTTTCTTAACCCTTAAATAATCGATACAGTAATTATAGGTAATCGAATATAACCAGGAGGAAAAAGAAGAGTTTCCTTTAAATCCGGGTATTTTTTCATAGGCTTTTGTCAGTATGTCATTTGCAAATTCTTCAGCCTGTTTGGCATCTTTCAGAAAACTGTAACATTTGTCTTTTACTTTATTAAAATAGCGGGAATAAAGCACTTCAAACAACTCATGATTATTGGTATTCAATATTAAATGAACAATTTCTTCATCGGTCTTATGCTGATATTTTGTTTTTAATGCCATAAAATAGTGTTGAAATTGAGAAAAATCGAAAAAAAATGAAAAAATAATTATTTGATGTGTTACTTCTACAAAAACCTTCGTCACAATGGTAAATTTGACTGAAATTCCTTTTGAAATCCGTCGTAAAAATAGAAATTAATAGAAGTTTTAAGTTATATTATTAGTTATTAATTTTTGAGAAAACCAAAATTTAAAATTGAGTATGAAAAGTAAATTAATTATTGCTATTGCAGCAATGGGTGTCGCAGTGTTATTTAGCAGTTGTGCTAAAGTTCCTCAAACTGAAATTGATGCAGCACAAGCTGCTGTTCAGGATGTTAAAGATTCTGGTGCTGATTTGTATGTACCTGAAGCTTATTCAGCTTTAGTTGATTCAATGAAATCAGCTAACGAAAGTGTTGAAGTTGCCAAAGCAAAATGGTTCCCAAATTATTCACCAGCAAAAGAAAAATTAGCTGTTGTTAACCAAATGGCTGTTGACACTAAATCTAAAGCAGAAGCACGCAAAATTGAATTGCA
>JAUYTA010000628.1 GCA_030695265.1 Bacteroidota bacterium | reverse complement strand
ACTGAAAAATCTGTAAAAATCTCAGCAGAATTGTATTCTGAATTAAGACAATCAGGAAATTCACTGGACGATATCGACCTTTTGATCGCAGGAGTTGCTATCGAAAATCATTTGATAATGGTTACAAATAACGAAAACCATTTTGGTCGGATACCTGGATTAAAAATTGCGAATTGGAAGAAAAGTCAATAATAAGTGTTTTATCTGATCTGCAAATTAGAACTCCTTTACCATGAAATCATTTATAGACGAAGCCGAAATTGCCCGGATTTTGGAACAAAATAAAAAGCCGGATCCTGTAAAAGTCCGTTATGTGCTCGACAAAGCCAAAGAAATGAAAGGACTGGATTTGGAAGATGTGGCCGTTCTTTCAAACATCAGCGATCCGATGCAACTATTCGAACTTTTCGAAGAAGCAAATCACATCAAGGAAAATATTTACGGGAAACGGCTGGTCATTTTTGCCCCGCTTTATATTTCCAATCTTTGCGCAAACGAATGCAGCTATTGCGCTTTCAGGGCAAAAAACAAGTCAATTGCACGCAGGTCGCTCACTCAGGATGAGATTGTCCGCGAAACTGAAATTTTGATCAAACAAGGTCACAAACGTTTGCTGGTCGTTGCCGGCGAGTCATATCCGAGGCAGGGTTTTCAGTATGTGATCGACTCCATCGCTTCGGTCTATCAGGCCAAAGTGGGGAATGGTGAAATCCGTCGTGTAAATGTAAATGTTGCCCCGCTTGAGGTTGCAGAATTCAAATTACTGAAGGATGCCAAAATCGGGACTTACCAGCTTTTTCAGGAAACATACCACCACGAAACATACCACAATGTGCACACCGGCGGTAAAAAGAAGGATTACGATTACCGGATTACCGCGCTTCATCGGGCAATGGAAGCCGGAATTGATGACGTCGGTATTGGTGTCCTTTTCGGTTTATTCGATTTCCGCTTCGAATTGCTTGCCCTGATGCAACACATCCGTGAACTCGAACGTGTATTTGGGGTTGGCCCGCACACCATCAGTGTTCCGCGACTTGAACCGGCAACCGGATCGGATATCGCATCTCATCCGCCTTTTGCTGTGGCCGATTTGGATTTCCGCAAGATTGTCGCCATTCTTCGGCTGGCTGTTCCATATACAGGTATCATCATGTCAACCCGCGAAACCGCTCAGATGCGGCGCGAAACATTTGCGCTTGGCGTTTCCCAGATTTCCGCCGGAAGCCGCACCAATCCGGGTGGATACACCGATTCGCTGCACGAAGATGACGGCAGCCAGTTTTGTCTTGGCGATCATCGTCCGCTGGATGAAGTAATCCGTGATGTAGCCGAAATGGGTTACATTCCATCTTTCTGCACCGGTTGTTACCGTTTGGGGCGCACAGGGCAGGATTTTATGGACCGCGCCAAACCCGGTGACATTAAAAATCACTGCGGACCAAATGCCATTTCCACTTTTATGGAATACCTGATGGATTACGCTTCCTACGAAACACGTTTGATAGGCGAAGACCTGATAGATGACATCATTGATTCAATGGATGGAATCGCCCGCGAACGTGCTGTAAATCTGCTCGAAAAGGTAAAAAAAGGCAAACACGATATGTATTGCTGAAATTCCTTATTTAGAATTATTCTAAATAATTGTTAACGTACTTTGCAGTTAAATTAAATCTTCATAGCTTGCCGAAGAATTTAATATTAACAATTAAAATTAGATAACATGAAAAGATTAGCAATGGTATTAGCAGTAGCTTTCACAATGGGATTGGCTACTTCAGCAGTAACTGCTTCAACTGTTAAAGATGATGCAAAAAAGAAAGAATGCTGCAGTAAAGAAAAAAAGGAATGCAGTACAGAGAAAAAAGCTGAAAAACCAGCTGAAAAGAAATAATTCGCTTTGTAATTTTAAGTTAATCAAATTTGACCGGCCCTGCTGGTCATTTTTGTTTTGAGACCAATGCTTGATCTGCTGAAAAACTCACAACATACAGTATTTGAATATTTATGTAATTTAATTCTAAATAATTGTTAATGGTTGTTGAAGATCAATTGAAAGTACATAAATTGCACCTGAATTTATCATTAACCATTTAAACAATTAAAACATGAAAAAATTAGCATTGATTTTAGCAGTGGTTTTCACAATGGGTTTAACTGCCTCAACAGTAACAGCTGCACCAAAAGACAAAAAAGCAAAAACAGAGCAAAAATCAGAAGAAAAGAAAGACTGTGCAAAAGCAAAAGAATGTCCTGCGGAAGCAAAAAAATCTTGCTGCGGGGATAAAAAGTAAAATAATTTCTTTCGTAGAATTTAAGATAACAAAAATGACCGGCGATGCCGGTCATTTTTGTTTTAGCTGATCTACCGTATCATTGATACGTGAAAGACACGATAATATAAATCAACGGAAAAATCATTTGGTAATATGACAACGTCTAACTTCCACCCAAGAATATGAGACGAGTCTCCAACTCTTGCATATCCGTATGATTGAAACAGCAGACTATCCGGAGATGAGGTTTTGAATATCGCCTGAAAAATAACCGGTTAAAAGGCTTAATAAGGAGGTTGGGGTTAAATTTTCATCATTCATTTCCGAAACAGCACGAAGACAACTGTAAAATTCTGCTATTTTGCCTCTTTTTGAATCGATGATTCCTTTCATGAAAGTAACAACCCCATCACTGTGCTTACTTTTCATGATGTGGCTTAGCTTATCAGAACTATTGGGTTCTATTAAAGTTGTGTAAATAGCCCTGGCAAAAAAGTATTCCTGAAACGACTTATGTGCAAATTTTAAATAGAACCCTTCATGATTCCGTTTTCCAAGAGGAACGAGTATCGAATTCATCAATATTTCAGTCACAACAAATTCTTTTTCTTTTAGAAATTTTATTTCTTCAATTTTATCCTCCTCTACCGAGGAAATTAAAATGCACTCCTTTTCTTTCGTAATAGCAAACATGAGAGCCGCTGCTTTTTCAAGTATATAAAATATTCTACCCAGCACTTTGTCCCTGTCCTCTGTTTTTTCCATCTTCAGTGGAGTCCGTATTTTATTTGAAAACTGGCTTCTCCGATCAATGCTGAATTTTTCCACCAGGTATTGCTCATATATTTCCGAAAGGTTTCTTTTTTTGATTTGGTTGTTTTTGATATCAACCATCAGCATTTTAAGAAAAAGGGGCCGTCTGGGGATGTCGCCATAAAATTGGTCATAACTATTACGCATGACCAATTCTCTGAATTCATTAACCCTTTCTGCTTCTTCTTTTTCAATCTCTCTTTTTTTAACATATTCATCAATGTACTTCAAGATTTCAGAGTCCGACCACTCTGAAAGGGAATAAAACTTGTGCTTTTTCTTTATTGGTTCAAGCGCCATCCTAAAGTTACCCTGTCTGTCATCCCAGAATTCTTTCCTCATCGTAAAAAAGCATTCGGCGCTTAGTTTGGCAGTTCCCCTAAAGATGTCTTGCAGTCCCTGCGGCGTATAAGCTGCTTGGTGTTCATCCAATCCATCGAACAACAAAATGAGGTCGCACCTCCTTTCCAGCATATTATCCAAAGTACCTGCCATCAAACGGTCGAAATTCCGTTTGTAATCAAACTTCCGTTCGTCAAAAAGTATCTCCAAAACAATCCTGCTGATGTCGCTGGTAGTATAAAGCGACCTCTCCCTGAAAAAACTCAGGGGTAGAAAAATCGACAGGATATTACTCTGGTTTAACTTTTTATAGAGGTTCAGCAAAAGGCTTGTTTTGCCAAAGCCAAATTCGCTGATTACAAAATTCCATCCTTTTGGGGAATCCGATCCGGATGCGAGCTGTTTTCCTATACTGTATTCGAGTTCCGAAAACTTATTCTTTTGGCGGATAGACGATTCTGCCAGGTAGCCGACAGGATTGGAATGTTTTTTTGAATCCAGATCAATCGTGAAGGGGACATCTTCAACGTAAAAATATTGATCCATCTGCTTTTGAAACTGGTCCTTGAATTTTTGGTTTGATTCCAAAATCCTATCCCTGATTTCGATATCAATATTTTCGGCAACCTCGTTAATAAGGAACGATCTTATGTCGTAAAATCTGGAGATTTCTGCCTTCCCAGTGTTTTGAAGTTCAGCGGTTTCATTTAACATGGTTTTGTATTCGGAGGTATTGGTAAGGGTGTTGCATATTAATACAAACGAAAAAACCGGCTTCGGTAGTTTTTTTATTTTTTCAATGACCTTCTGGCAGCGGTCAAGCTGGTGCTTATCAAAAGGCGTATAGCTAAAGTTGAGTACGGTAAAAGCAAATTCAATATTCTTTTCTTCCGCATCATACATGAAGAAATCGATTTCACTTTCCGGATTCGTGTTTTTCTGGAGTTTGGGGTAGATGCTGATCAGGATTTGGTAAATGTCATTTTTTAAATCGGCAGAGTTTATTAGTTTTTTTACTACTTTTCTGAATGGCGCTTTACCGGCAGTAATATTGCTTGATAGTTCCGGCTCATCCATAGCTGTTTTTAAGCTTTGGGGAACAATTGAAATCCGTTCCTGCTTCTCTTTCTCGCCAAGGAAAAAAGTCTCGAAATCTTTTTTTCCGATAAATTTTGCCAATTCGTTTAAATTGCTGATGCGGCAATAACAGCTTCTTGGTTTGGTTAGCCCGAAATATTCGTTGAGGGTTCTTTTATTTATATATGTTTTTTTGGAAAGAGCCAGGATATTGTCAGGCGTTAACCTTTCGTCCTCCGAGCAGTTCAATTTGACTTTCACTTGTTTGAAAAGCTCCTGTACAGAGGGGTTTTCTTTTACCCATGTGTTTTTTTTATTTGGCATCAACTCGTCATTCATGTCAGTAGTGTATCATTTCCGCTAACCTACCTTAGCATCAGATTTAAATCAGCCGAGGTTCTTAGTCCGACTGCAGTTTATCGGATCGATACGATAAAGATAAAAAACTTTGGCAACC
>JAUYTA010000627.1 GCA_030695265.1 Bacteroidota bacterium | reverse complement strand
GATGTGAAAATTGCAACTGTTGAGCAGATGCAGGTTGAAATCAATCATTCCAGAATTCAAACAGGCAAACGGCTGGGCTTTAAATTTAATTCAGACGATATTTAAAATATACAGAAATGGAACAAGTTACTGAACGATTTTTACGATATGCAAAGGTATTCACAACTTCTGATCCTGGAAGCAGTACATTCCCAAGCACCGAACGACAATTGTTTTTTGCTGATCAGCTGGCCGGTGAGTTGCGCGAAATTGGATTACAGGATGTCACCCGCGACCAGTATGGTTATGTGACTGCAACTTTGCCTTCGAATGATCACAATGCGCGGCAAGTTGTCGGCTTTGTTTCGCATATGGATACCAGCCCCGACTTTTCAGGAGCAAATGTAAACCCACAATTGGTAAAGAATTACCAGGGTCAGGATTTGGTGCTCGACGAAGAACAGAAAATTGTTTTAAGTCCTGCTGATTTTCCTGAATTGTTAAAATACATCGGTCAGGATTTGATAACCACCGATGGCAAGACCTTGCTGGGCGCCGATGACAAAGCCGGAATTGCTGAAATTGTAACGGCAATGGATTTTTTATTTCGTCATCCGGAAATAAAACACGGAAAAATCAGAATTTGCTTTACTCCTGACGAAGAAATTGGGAAAGGAACCAAACATTTTGATGTAGAACAGTTCGGCACCGACTTCGCTTACACGCTGGATGGAGGAGAAATTGGGCAGTTGGAATATGAAAATTTCAATGCTGCCAGTGCAAAAATTTTGGTAAAAGGACGGAGCGTTCATCCCGGATCGGCAAAAAATACGATGATCAACTCTATGTTGGTGGCTACCCAGATTATACATGCACTTCCACCCACTCAACGACCCGAGCACACCGAAAAATACGAAGGTTTTTTTCACCTGACAGGATTCACAGGCGATGTTTCGAATACCAAAATTGAATACATCATCCGCGACCACGACCTGGCGAAGTTCGAGGCTAGAAAAAATCTGTTGCGCGAGATTTGCAGTCTGATCAACCTTCAATACGGACAGGGAACGGTTACGCTCGAAATGGCTGATCAGTATTTCAATATGAAACAAAAGGTTGAGCCAGTGAAATACATTGTCGATCTGGCTGAAAAAGCGATGAACGATGTTGGATTAACGCCAAAAATAATTGCCATTCGCGGTGGAACCGATGGCGCACAGCTTTCGTGGAAAGGATTACCATGCCCTAATATTTTCGCTGGTGGGCATAATTTTCATGGTCCGTACGAATTTATTCCGGTACAATCAATGCAAAAAGCGGTGGAAGTGATTGTGCGGATTGCAGAGCTGGTGGCGAAACAGTAGAAAAGTAGAAAGCCCCATCCCCAACCCTTCCCCAAAAGGGAAGGGAGCAAGAGCACAAAAACTTAGAACGTTTTTCCATTTGAAAATGATTTACAAGACATGTGACCGCAAAAGCTAAACATGGAACTTGAAACTATGAACTTGAAACTCTTTTCAGCATGGTTGAGCAATTTTTAAAATTCATTCACGAAGAAGATCTTTTTCATTCATCGCAACGAATCCTGTTGGCAGTGAGTGGCGGAGCCGATTCGATGCTGATGCTGCATTTGTTTGTGAACAACGGTTTTCCGGTAGCAGTGGCACATTGCAATTTTGGATTGCGGGGACGTGAATCGGATGGCGATGAACAGTTTGTAGTTGACTATTGCGACCAGCACAACATTGCCTGCTACACCGAACATTTCAAAACTTCAGAATTTGCGCTGGAAAAAGGTATTTCGATTGAAATGGCTGCCCGCGATCTTCGGTACGACTGGTTTAACCAATTGCTCGATCAACACGGATTCGATTTTCTGGCAACTGCCCACCATCAGGACGATGTGATAGAAACGTTCCTGATCAACCTTTCGCGTGGAAGTGGAATCAAGGGTTTGAGCGGCATTCAGCCAAAATCAGTAAGAATAATCCGACCGTTGCTTTTTACCAACCGTGCTGAAATTCTGAATTATTGCGAGCGAATGAATATTGCCTACCGAACAGATTCTAGCAATATTGAAACTGTGTACAAACGAAACCTGATACGGCATCAAATTCTGCCTTTGCTTGAAGATGTGAATCCGGCTTTCAGGAAAAACGCGCTGAAAACCATCGGTAACCTGAACGAAGCAGGACTACTTTTTCAGCAACGAATGAGTGAAATTAAGGAGATGGTTTATTCCGAAGACGAACAAGGTGTGATGATACACATCGAGAAACTACTGAACCTTAACCCGCTGCGAACAATTTTATTTGAGCTGATACGGCCATTTGGCTTTCAGGCTGAGCAAACTGACGACATCATTGATTCGCTGAATAAGGAATCGGGCAGGAAATTTTTTTCTGAAGATTACCGTTTGGTGAAGGATCGGGAATATTTATTGATTTCAACCCGGCACCAGAAGCAGCGCAAGGTATTTTATATTGAAGAGGATTGCACGAAAATCAGTAATCCGGTTCACCTGTCAATTGAAAAAATGGAAAGAACAAAAGATTTCCGTTTTTCAACGCTTCCAAATGTGGCAGATCTTGATCTGGAAAAACTCATTTTTCCGCTTATCCTGCGGCACTGGCAGGAAGGTGAATATTTTCAACCTTTGGGCATGACCGGACTGAAAAAATTAAGCGATTTCTATATTGACGAGAAGTACTCTATTCCGGAGAAAGAAAATGCGTGGATATTGGCCAGTGGCAATCAGTTGGTTTGGATCGTGGGAAAGCGATTGGACGATCGGTATAAAATAACGGCTAAAACCAAAAAGATAGTACGGATAAGATTTTCAGGCTAAGAATTTGAAGAAAATGGATTTATACACTAAAGTATCTCCTTAACATTTCATGAAGCGAATTTCTATTAATTGGTTTTGTAATGTAATCATTGCATCCGGCCTCAATTGATTTGAATGTTCCAAAGAAATGATTTCTGGTTTTACCACGCGGGTAGGCTTATAGGGGATTGTAAAATAAAATTTAGACCCTTTTCCGATTTCTGATTCGACCCAAATACGGCCGCCAAGTAATTCCACGTTCGATTTTGATATGGCCAGTCCCAGACCAGAACCACCAAATTTCCGGGTTGCAGTACTTTCAACCTGATGAAAACGCCTAAATATCTTCTCATGCATTTCAGGAGCGATACCAATACCGGTATCTTCAACAAAAAATTTCACAGAAGATCCAACAACCTGATAACCAAATGAAACAAAACCATTTTTAGTAAACTTCAGCGCATTTCTGATAAGATTATTTAGCACCTGAGTTAATTTGGAGTCATCAGTTAATATATAAGCTTCATCCTCACCTAGAGCTGTATTGCATAACAATGAAATATTTTGAATCCGGGCGTTTGTAGCAAACCGATCGTACATTAGTGTGCAAAGGGAGTTTATATTTATTTCGGTTTCATTAATTTTTTCCTGACCTGCCTCAATGGTGGCTATTTGTATTATATCGTCGATAATTGACATCAGATGAGTGCTGCTATTTTCGATGATAGTTG
>JAUYTA010000626.1 GCA_030695265.1 Bacteroidota bacterium | reverse complement strand
CCACATCTCCTTTGGCATATTCAATAAGCTGAATAGTGTGACGGTAACCTTCAGCTTCGGTCCAGAAATCTGAAAAAACATTGTAAACCAGCGTTATCTGACCTTTATCAATGTACGGCTGTAAAACATTCATCTGTCCGAGATAAATCATTCGACTGTTATTGTCGTAAGTAGGACCACCGATAAGGGCAAAATTACCAGCAGGTGTTGTGTTTGTAAGGTATTCCGCCTGTATTTCACCAATCCGAACATTATCAGAAGACACATAATAGTCGAGCCAGCAATTGTTAATCAATCTGTCGTAAGCAATCACTTTGATGTTACTTTTATGTGCCATATCAACGATCTGTCCGGCAGAAAATTGGTCAACCGGAATTACCACCAAAACCGATATTCCCGCATTGATCATTTCTTTGGCCTGCTCAATTTGTTTCTGCGCATCATTATCGGCCATTTTAACAACAGAAACACCGCCAAGCTGATCAACTGCCTCGGTAAAATATTTTTGATCACTCTGCCAGCGTGGCGTATCAAAACTGTGAACCAGCAAACCAATCTTTGGTTTTCCGGATGAACAACCAACAAGTATTGAACCTGCCAGTAAAAAATAAAATAAAATCTTGGTCTTCATAGTAGATGGAATTTATCAGTGAATAATTGAAATATACCATAACCATAAAAAAGGGAAGAACTGATCCCAAACGACGTTTCAGGAATGAACCGTTTGTATATAATAAATGAACAATTCCTTAAATAATATTTTTATACGGAAAAACTCATACTTCGTTCGATACAAGCAGATGGTTGAATAACACATCTGGGAAAAAACAGAAGAAACATAAATCTCATTTGAAAACTGAGCCGGTATTCTATTTTAAGGAAGTAACCAATCGTAGGCGTTCAGCAGCAACTTCGAGGGTTTCATTGTTTTTTGCAAAACAAATACGTACCATTTTCTGCTTGTTTTTTTCGTGAATAAAAGCGGAAACAGGAACAACTCCCACTCCGTATTCTGTTGCCAGACGGTAAGTGAAGTCGGTATCTGACTCATCAGAGATGGCAGAATAATCGAGTATTTCGAAATAACTTCCCTGAGAAGGAATAATCTTAAACAAACTTCCGCCCAACAACCGGTTAAAATAGTTTCGTTTGCCCTGATACATTTCTGAGATATCCTTCTTCGAATCTTCCGTCAGTAAATATTCCGAAAGAGCATACTGAAGCGGTGTATTCACATTGTAGATTTGAAATTGCTGTATCCTCCGGAATTCGGTCATTAATTTTTCAGG
>JAUYTA010000610.1 GCA_030695265.1 Bacteroidota bacterium | reverse complement strand
CCTGAAATTAAACTGGTCGCACTTACCGGAAAAGCCGGAACAGGTAAAACATTGCTGGCGCTGGCAGCTGCCCTCGAACAGCACAAAAACTTCGGACAGATATTGCTGGCCCGTCCAATTGTCGCACTGAGCAACCGCGATTTGGGTTACCTGCCCGGAGATGCGCAGGAAAAAATAAGCCCATATATGCAACCTCTTTTCGACAACCTCTCGGTCATCAAGCACAGCTACAATACGCGAAGCACCGAATTCCAGAAGATCGAGGAACTTTTAAAGGAAGAGAAGTTGATTATCACACCTTTGGCATATATCAGGGGACGAAGTTTATCCAATTCATATTTCATTATCGACGAAGCACAAAACCTCACCCCCCACGAAATAAAAACCATTATTACCCGTGCAGGTGAAGGTACAAAACTGATATTTACTGGCGACCTTCAGCAAATCGACTCGCCTTACCTCGATATGAAATCGAACGGTTTGGCTTACATGACAGAGAAAATGAAAAATCATGAGATTTTTGCACATGTTAACCTGATTAAAGGTGAACGTAGTTATTTGGCTGAACTCGCGAGTGATTTGCTCTAAATTATTTAAACAAATACTATGAATCTTGAAATACTTTGCACGCAAGTGCAGTGGCTGACCCGAGAAGTTGGCCGGTTTATTTTTGAAGAACGCCTGAAATTTACATCCGAAGATATTATTCACAAAGGAAAATCGGACATGGTGACTTACGTGGACAAAACTGCTGAAACCCGCATCGTTAATGCCCTTCGTGAATTACTGCCCGGTTCAGGTTTTATTGCTGAAGAAGGCACTGCTGTTGACAATGGTGAAAAGTACCGTTGGGTGATTGATCCGCTGGATGGAACTACCAATTACATTCATGGAATTTCACCCTTTGCGGTGAGCATTGCCCTGATGGAAGATCATGAAATTGTGCTTGGTGTAATTTATGAAATTAATCTGAACGAAATGTTTTACGCCTGGAAAGGCAGCAAAGCTTATCTGAACGGAAATGAGATTCAGGTTTCAGGAGCCGCCACAACTGCTGATGCGCTTATTGCCACCGGTTTTCCGTATTACGACTTTTCGAAGCTCGATAATTATCTGGAAGCAATGAATTTCTTTATGCGAAATTCGCATGGGATGCGCCGGTTGGGATCAGCTGCTGCTGATATGGCTTATGTTGCTGCCGGAAGATTTGAAGGGTTTTACGAACATGCTCTGCATTCGTGGGATGTGGCTGCCGGAATCATCATCGTAAAACAGGCGGGTGGCAAAGTTTGTGATTTTAATGGAGGCGAAAAGGATTTATTCGGTGGCGAAATGATTGCCTGCAATGCCAATTATTTTGATGAATTTTACGGGATTGTGAACAAACATCTGGGGTAAACTTTTAACTTTACCTAAAATAGTTTAGCAAATGATTTCCAGAATTGAAGTTTCAAATTACAGATGTCTTAAAAGGATTACTCAAGACCTTCATCCATTTCATATTCTTGTTGGCCCAAATGCAAGCGGGAAAACAACTTTTCTTGATGTCATTACTTTTATGTCAGATATTGTCAATAACGGGCTGGATGATGCGATCATTGCACGATCGCAAAATTATCTTGACTTAACATGGTCTGGCGCTGGTGGCGATATTGAAATGGCCATAGAATGTAAGATCCCTGAATCTGCGAACAAGCTGATGGGTGAAAATATTGAGATGAAATTTATCCGTTATGAGTTGAAAATTGGATTGTCAGACAGTAATGAACATTCAGTCAAAGGTGAAAGATTAATCATATTTAAAAAAAGTCATGACCAACCTCACTATGCGAGGACGCTCTTCCCTGATTTTGATTTCATTCAGAAAGAAGAGATATTGAATAAGAAATTTCCATCTAAGAATAGTAAACCAATTATCAAGAAGAATCCTTCAGGAAATGATAATTTTTATCCTGAAACATATTCAAAAAGTAGTGGGGGTTGGATGCCAAGTTTTAAATTGGGTTATAAAAAATCATCATTAGCAAATCTGCCTGCTGACGAAAGTAAATTTCCTGCATCAACATGGTTGAAAGAATTCTTAAATAACAGCATTCAAAAACTTATTCTTAATAGTCAGAAAATCAGGGAATCAAGTCGTCCAGGTCAGGGGCGTAATTTTTTACCCGATGGATCAAATCTGCCATGGGTTATTGAAGATTTAAAAAACAAGCATCCCGAATCGTTCAAAGATTGGTTGGAGCATGTAAAAACAGCACTTCCTGACATCAAAGAAATCAACGTACGTGAGTTTCCCGATACCAAATTCAAGTACCTGAAAATAAAATACGACAACGATATTGAAGTTCCAAGCTGGACCGCTTCTGACGGAACGTTAAGACTTCTTGCATTAACGCTTGTTGCCTATCTTCCTGATTTTAAGGGTATATTTTTGATAGAGGAACCTGAGAATGGTATTCATCCCAAGGTCATGGAAACCGTATTTCAATCATTGTCATCGGTTTATGATGCTCAGATTTTACTGGCAACCCATTCTCCCGTTATCCTCGGCATTGCAAACCTCGAAGATGTTTTATGTTTTGCCAAAACAAAAGAAGGAATCACAGACATTGTTTCTGGAGATAAGCATCCTCTGCTTGCTGACTGGCAAGGAGAGTCAAACCTAAGTACATTGTACGCAAGCGGAGTTTTGGGATGAAAGACTTAATCATACTTGTTGCCGACCAGAACATGAGGGATTGTATCGAAGGTTTGATACCCAAGCTCCCAAGGCTCCTTGTATCAATGGTTGGCAGATCAGATATATCTGACAAATGAAAGTTCAAAGCCAGATCGACCAAAGGAGGCATTCGAAGCAGCCTTATACATTTCAAAAAAGCGCAGATCATCATCAATTTATAAACAAATAGCCTCTCGGGTTTCATTTAAAAACTGTACCGATCAATCATTTTTGAAATTTATTCAATGTATGAAAGATTGGTTTCAGGATAAAAAATAATCTTAACATCGTAAACGAAACTAACAATACACAAAATGATCGAAAACGAAATTGCCTTAATCAACAAACAGCTTGAAAGTCTTAATGCCAAAAACTTCGATCTGGAAGCATGGAAAAGCCACACCATTATTTTTCTTGAACGTATTTTCGGAAAAGAGAGCAGCAAACTCCGCATGATCAAAGAGTTGAACTACAATTATTCGAGCTGGAGTTTGCGCGATGCAGCCGGAACTGGTAAAGACTCCGATCCGGTAATTATGAAAGCACGTGAAATTCTGGAGGCTACCAAACTGGAACTGGAACATCTGGGTGTACCGAAACAGGAAGAAGAAAACCTGAAAATATGGTCGCTACTTGAAGAAGAAATGACCGGAAAGCAGATTAAAGAGGTAAAACTGGTTTTGCAGTCGGACGAACCCGAGAAAATGGAAAAAATTGCCAATATTTTGTACAACCTAGAAAAGGAAAGTATGGCGGTGGTTTTGGCCAAACTGCTGATCCCGTAAGAAAGTGGTCAGTGTACAGTCGCAGCAGGCAGTGTTCAGTCTCAGTGGTCAGTCTCAGTGGTCAGTCATTCAGTAAATCAATCTTTTTCAATCTTTTTCAATCTTTTTCAATCTCTTCAATCCTTTCAATCTCCTCAATCTCTTTGCATGAGTACAAAAATCGCCATTGTTATTTTAAACTGGAACGGAGCCAGGCTGTTGCAACAGTTTCTGCCTTCGGTACTGGAATTTAGCAAAGGCGATTCGACCCAAATCATTGTGGCAGACAATGGCTCAACCGATGAATCGCTTTCGATACTCGGCAAAGAATTTCCGGAAGTAAAAGTGCTCGACCTGAAGCAGAACTTTGGCTTTGCCAGCGGATACAACGAAACCCTGAAACAGATTGAAGCCGATTATTTTGTCATCCTGAATTCGGATGTAGAAGTAACTTCCGGGTGGCTGGAGTCTCCAATAAAGTTGATGGAAGCAGATAAGAAGATTGCTGCCGTTCAGCCCAAAATACTCAGTTACAACCAGAAAACTCATTTCGAATATGCCGGAGCTGCCGGTGGTTTCATCGACAAGTTTGGCTATCCGTTTTGCCGCGGACGAATATTTGATGAAGTTGAAGCCGACAAAGGACAATACGACAACACCGTGGATGTTTTTTGGGCAACCGGAGCTTGTATGTTTGTCCGTTCCGATCTTTTTCGTGCTGTTGGAGGTTTCGATGCTGATTTTTGGGCGCACATGGAAGAAATTGATCTTTGCTGGCGGTTAAAAAACAGGGGTTTCAGGGTTGTTTATACTCCTGAAAGTGCCGTTTATCACCTTGGTGGCGGCTCGCTTTCGTACGACAATCCGAAGAAACTTTACCTGAATTTCAGGAACAACCTTTGGCTGCTTTATAAAAACTTACCTTCGAGCCAGCTTTTTTACATTCTTTTTATCAGGATGTTGTTGGATGGCGTGGCAGCTTTCAAACTGCTTGCTGAATTTAATTTTAATGGAATCCTCAGTGTATTGAAGGCGCATTACCATTTTTACCGTTCTTTGCCAGCCTTGCACCGCAAGAGGAAACAGTCTGCACCTGAGGGTAATATTGATGTCAGTTCAGGAAGATTGGCCAAAAGCATCGTCTTTCAGTTTTATGTGCGCAAAAAGAAACGGTTCAGCGAAATACAGTTTTGATCGAACTTTAAACCTTGAACTTTAAACTTTTAACTTACTTTATGGGAATTTTTGATGATATGTTTGAGACGGGATTTGGTGATACTCAGGTGGAAGGTGTTGATTATATCATGAATCCGGAGGGATACAGGGTGATGACAGAATTTTACCTTGTGAAACGTGGGTATTGCTGTTCGAACGGATGCATGAATTGCCCGTATTCGCCCAAAGCGCAGAAAGGAAACCGGAAACTCAGACCGGATGTTGAAAACAAATACCAATTATAAATACTATGAATCCAAAAGAAATCCGCATCGTATTTATGGGAACTCCCGACTTCGCTGTTGAGAGTTTGAAGGCTTTGATTGAAAACGGTTATCAGGTAGTCGGAGTAATTACAGCTCCTGATAAACCCGCCGGACGTGGCAGGCAATTGAGCGAATCAGCTGTAAAAAAATATGCAGTTGAGAATAACCTGAAAGTTCTTCAGCCCGAAAAGCTAAAAAATCCGGAATTTATTGCTGAATTGGAAAGCCTGAAAGCCGATCTTCAAATTGTGGTGGCTTTTAGAATGTTGCCTGAAATTGTCTGGAATATGCCGCCGCTGGGCACAATCAACCTGCATGGCTCGTTACTCCCGCAATATCGTGGGGCTGCACCGCTCAACTGGGCAATTATCAACGGCGAAACGGAAACAGGTGTCACAACTTTTTTACTTTCCCATGAAATTGATACCGGCCAGATTATCTTTCAGGAAAAAACGGCCATTGCAGAAACCGATTCAGTGGGCGATTTGCACGATCGGATGATGGAAATTGGCGCAAAACTGGTTTTAAAAACGGTGGATGCTTTGGCAGAAGGAACCGTTAACGCGATTGATCAGGCTCAACTGATCGACAAACAGGAAAGAATAAAACAGGCGCCCAAAATATTTAAAGACGATTGCCGCATCGACTGGACCAAAGACACCGAGTCTGTCCGCAACCTGATACGCGGATTGTCGCCCTATCCGACTGCATGGACAGAACTTGTTCATGCGGAGAAACCTGAAATCCTGACTGCAAAAGTCTTTGCGGCAGACCGTGATAATCAAAATTTACCAGCGGCTCCTGGTACACTTCAAACCGATGGCAAAAGATTCCTGAAGATTTCCTGTACAGACGGATGGCTGTCGGTTACCGAAATACAGCTTTCAGGAAAAAAACGAATGAAGATTGATGAGCTGCTGCGTGGGTTTCACGGATTGGGCGACTGGCGGGTGAAAATGTAAGAAGTCCGAAGACCGGAGACAGAAGTCCGAAGCAAGGTGCGTGATAACTTCTGACTTCCGACTCCTGACTTCCGTCTTTAGCTCTTCTTGCTGAAATTCACAATCAGGAAATAGACGATAAAACCCATCGAAATAGAAACCAGCTCGATACCAAATGGGAGCATGCTGTTCATGAAGTTGTGGCTGTTTTCCCAATTGTTATATCCAGGGCTTAATTGATGGATAACAATAAACCCAACTCCGGCAAAGAATGCCACCAACCCCCATTTTAACGAAGGATATTTGTTGACTTCCTGATTTTCTGTACTTGAAGAAGCAACTTTCTGCTCCAAAATTCCGGCATTGTCGAAATGCCCTGTTTTTATGATTTTTCGTTTTAGTAAAAAGTCGGTAAAACTTTTCAGTATCTGGAAAATTGCGAAAAAAACTACTGCGGCCATTAATACATCGTTCATGATTTTAAGTTTTAAATGTTTGTAAGATGTGACAGCAAGGTTTTGCAAAATGTTGCAGCCAATCCGACTTTTTTCTCTGAAAAATTTCTGTACTTCATGCAACATTTCATCTTCGCTTGTTGTCAAATTTAAATATGGAGGATTCTGAATTAATAAGCCAGATTTTAAAAGGAAATATGAACGCATTTACGTTTTTGGTAAACCGATACCAGAAACTGGTGGTTCATATTACCGGCCGGTTAATTCAGCGTCAGGATGAGTTGGAAGATGTTTGTCAGGATGTATTTATGAAGGTATATCAAAATCTGGATAAGTACAGGAATGAATGCAAATTATCGACCTGGATTGCCACTATCGCATACAATACAAGCATCAATTACCTGCGAAAGTTTAAAAAAGTTGTTGAGGTTAATCCGGATGATTCCGTTGCACTGCGAAATCTGACCGATTACAAATCAGACGATTACGAACGAACCGATTTGCACCGGTATGTTCACGAACAAATTGAATTATTGCCTGTTCAGTACAGAACAGTTTTAACTTTGTTTCATTTGGAAGAATTTTCGTATCAGGAAATTGAACAGATTACCGGAATGCCCGAAGGAACAATTAAAAGTTATCTGTTCAGGGCAAAAGCGCTTTTAAAGGAAAAGCTTAAATTTGTGGTTGACGAAAACAGTTTAAAATTGGTAAAGGAGATTACGCATGGAAAATAAGGAACTTGATTATATCATTGAAAAGTCGTTCAGTACAAAACCTGATTTTTATTTGCCCGCTGATTTTGCGCAGAAAGTAACACTTTCTGTTGTCCG
>JAUYTA010000439.1 GCA_030695265.1 Bacteroidota bacterium | reverse complement strand
AAGAATATTCCTTATTATTACAAACAATGCTCGGAGTATATGTACCCCGTTCGATGACAACAGATGGTCGATCTTGTGAATTAGCTTCTAAAGTAACCATTAAGAAACAAAAAAGCATTAGGTATGTATTTTTCATAGTTTCTTTTTTAAAAATGATAATTTAAAGTGAAATTGTATGGAATGTTAATTTCAGAACCATAGAATACTGCTTTGTGTATAGGTTCTTTAAAGGTTTTTACAAAACTAATTTTATTGCCCACACCTAATTCAAATGAGATAGATAATTTATTATTTATGTGTTGTTTTATACCCAAAAAAGGTGTAGCTCCAATAACAATATTCTGTTGATCATTTACATCCATAGGATTGTTCTTATTGTAACTTTTTATTGCCTTAAAATCAATCCCATAGTATCCAATTGCTCTTCCAATAAGAACGTGTTTTTCATATCCTGCTATTAAATTATAACCATATGTGAAAGCAATATTTTTTTTATTTGCGTCTGGATTGTTAATTGAGACGAAATTGGCATCCATACCAAACCGGTAAGCACCCTTTATCCTTTCTTGGTTAATGTTATAAACTTTAAACAGGATTGTGCCAAATTGGCCTTGGTCAATTATAGGTACTAAATCAATTGAAAGTTCATACTTCAATAACTTGTTGCCGGTTGGTTGACTTTGTGCCTTGACTTTTTGGGTATTGACAGTAAGTATTGCAAGAAGCAATAAAATAACAAAACCGGGTGAGCGATAGTTAAATTTTGGTTTTTTCATCGTAAGATTTTAATATAATAACTATTTTTAATTAACTCTAGATCATGAAAACATGTGTCATGCAGGTGGTGATCTTTCCATATTTGTGTTTTTTAGGGTGAATAGAAATTAATATATACTATTGATTCCAAAAAATGCCAAAAGGTTACCTAACAAAATTATGTTTGAAAACATAAATATTTAATACCCAAAACACTTGCCTTTGTCAGAGATTTTCAGTATTGATAAAATCAATCTTGTTTATTGGCTCGAGTTCAATTGACCATTTTTTCTTGCCCCCTTAAAGCAAGTCAGGGCTTCACTTTGGAGTGAAACCCTGACTAAAGAATGTATGTTTTGGGATTTTTAGAACAATCTTTTGAAACCTATCAACGCTTTCACTTCTTTCAGCGTTGCCTGAGCGGATTCGCGGGCTTTTTCGGCGCCCATTTTTGCTACTTTGCCCAGATAAACATCGTCTTTTAGTATTTCAAGTATCCTTTCGCGGATCGGAGATGTGAATGTAACGATGTCTTCGGCCAATTGTTTTTTCAGGTCGCCGTAACGGATGCTGCAATCGTTGTAAGCTGCATCGAAATGAGCCACCACATCAGGTTTTGACATGATTTTAAGCAGTGTGAAAAGGTTCTCGACCGGTTCTGCTTTTTTACTGTTTGGCTCGGTTGGGCCTGCATCGGTTACCGCGCGCATCACTTTTTTGCGTATTTCCTTCGGATCTTCGTACAGGAAAATACCGTTTCCTTCTGATTTGCCCATTTTGCCACTTCCGTCCAATCCCGGAATTTTGATCATATCGCCACCGTCGAACGTAAATGGCTGCGGGATTGGAAACAATTCGCAGTTGTACATCCGGTTAAAACGACCGGCAAATTTGCGGGCCATTTCCAGGTTTTGCTCCTGATCTTTTCCTACCGGCACATATTCAGCTTTGTGAATAATAATGTCGGCAGCCATCAAAACCGGGTAGGTAAGCAATCCGGCATTTACATTTTCAGGATTTGAACGGGCTTTATCTTTAAAAGAAGTGGTGCGTTCAAGTTCGCCCAGATAGGCATTCATGTTCAGAAAAGTATAGAGTTCAACCACTTCAGTCACATCGCTCTGGATAAAAATGGTCGCTTTTTCAGGATCGATACCGCAAGCCAGGTATTCGGCCAGCACCTGTTTTACCCCGTTCTGTAAATTTTCGGGCGTTGGGTGTGTGGTGAGCGAATGAATGTCGGCAATAAAAAAATAGCAGTTGTAATCCTCCTGCATTTTCAAAAAACTACGCACGGCGCCGAAATAATTACCGAGGTGCAAATTTCCGGTTGGCCTGATGCCACTGACAACGATCTGTTTACTCATGATTTTCTATCTATACAAATGGGCTGCAAAAATACACTAAGTATTTTCAATTCAAAAATACAGAGTAAAAAGAACTAATTGTAATTAAGAATCATTAAAAACTATCAAATCGAAGATTTTTCTTCTTGAAAACCTCAAAAATATAATTAGTTTTACTCGCCTTTTTAAAATATATATGTACAAATCACCACTATACGGAAAAGAATGGAACTGGCGTAACGTTAAAGTGGAAACGCGGGAAAACCATATTGATTTGCGGTCGTAAAGGCTGGGAAAAGGGATTTTCTGCGTTGATGCAGTAAGTCCCTTTTTTAGTTAAGCCACCTACCTGCCAGCCGGCAGGCTGGAATCCCCCCGTAAGTGGACTTGTAAAATGTTTATAACCAACATCTAAGATAACAACGAAATAACTTTTAAAATTAAAATCATGGCCAGACAAAAGAAAATCTATCTCGACGAATCGGAAATGCCCAAACAATGGTACAACCTTGCACCCGATCTTCCCACACCTTTGAACCCACCTCTTGGGCCCGGTGGAATTTCAATTTCGCCGGAAATGCTCGCACCTGTTTTCCCGATGAACCTCATCGAACAGGAAGTATCGCAGGAACGCTGGATCGATATTCCGGAAGAAATTCGTCAGATACTGTTTCAATGGAGACCAAGTCCGCTGATTCGTGCTTACGAATTGGAAGCAGCGCTAGGAACTCCGGCAAAAATCTATTACAAGAACGAAGGCGTTTCGCCTGCCGGAAGTCACAAACCCAATACCGCTGTGCCTCAAGCCTGGTACAACAAACAATTCGGCATAAAAAAGCTGGTTACCGAAACCGGCGCCGGACAATGGGGCTCAGCGCTTTCGTATGCCTGTGCCCAGATTGGCGGAATTGAATGTAAAGTTTACATGGTACGTGTGAGTTTCGACCAGAAACCCTTCCGCAAAATACTGATGCAAACATGGGGCGGCAAATGCGTTGCCAGTCCAAGTATGGAAACACAGGCCGGACGTGATATTCTGGCTGAATATCCTGATACCCCCGGAAGTTTGGGAATTGCCATCTCGGAAGCCATTGAAGAAGCGGTGAGCGATCCGACCGGAAAAACCCGCTATGCTTTGGGTTCTGTGTTGAATCATGTGATGCTGCACCAAACCATCATTGGTCAGGAAGCTAAAAAGCAGCTTGCCAAAGTCGGGATTAAAAAACCGGATATCGTTATTGGTTGTTGTGGTGGTGGAAGTAATTTCGCTGGTTTGTCCTTCCCGTTTATGTACGATAAAATTAACGGAGCCGATATTCAGATCATTGGCGCTGAACCATTCTCTTGCCCAACTTTAACCAAAGCTCCGTTTATATACGATCACGGCGATGTGGCTAAAATGACGCCGTTGATGGCCATGCACAGTTTGGGCCATAACTTTGTTCCCGCCCCAATCCACGCCGGAGGTTTGCGTTACCACGGAATGGCTCCACTGGTAAGCGCTGCTTTGCGCGACGGCCTGATGGAAGCACAGGCAATTCACCAAAGCGAATGTTTTGAGGCTGGCTTGTTGTTTTTGAGAACGGAAGGTATTATTCCGGCTCCTGAAACCACCCACGCCATTGCCTCTACCATTCGCGAAGCCTTGAAAGCCAAAGAAGAAGGCAAGGAAAAGGTGATCCTGTTCAACTTCAGCGGACATGGTCTGATGGATTTGGTGGGTTACGACAAATACATGACCGGTCAGTTATCGGATTATGAATATCCGGAGCATGAGATCGAAAAGAACCTTGCAAAATTGGTGGGTTATCCAATGCCGAAATAGATTGTCAAAGCTCAGACATCCAAGACCTATGTTTGATTATCAACGCCTAACAGGACAATTGCCGTAAAGTAATAATCCTTACCTTAGCGGTCATGG
>JAUYTA010000593.1 GCA_030695265.1 Bacteroidota bacterium | reverse complement strand
CTGGTCGGTTCATGAAAATGGGGGGAAATTTTTATAGCGACCAATTTGTGACTGGCATTGTGTGCAATTACCCGGCGAATGAAACTTGTTTTGCCAACGTTTTGCTCTGAGCCTGAAACCAAAAGAATATTTTTTGAATTTTGTGTCATAAGAATAATTTTAAATTTACTTTTTGTAAAAGTTCATTTGTTGCATTTAATCCCAGGTACGGTAAGGAATAAAATGGCGGACATCTTTGCCTTCTTTGATGGAGTTTCTGATGAAGGTCGAAGATATTTCCATGAGCGGGGCATTGGCAATCTGAACGCGCGGATATTTTTTTGCACTTTCAGGATTAAAACCATGACGCGGATATACGATGATGTCGTAATTTTCAAGCAGAACGTCCGCATTTTTCCATTTGTGAATGTTCTCCAGATTGTCGGTTCCCATCAGGATAAAGAACTGGTGTGTCGGATATTTTTCGCTCATATATGCAAGCGTGTCGATCGTGTACGAAGGTTTGGGCAAATTGAATTCCACCTTCGAGGCACGAAAACGAAGATCATCACCGATTGCACGGTTTACAAGCTCTAATCGCTGATAATCGTCCAACAGTGTTTTTTTCTTTTTCAACGGATTTTGCGGACTCACCACAAACCATAGCTGATCGATTTCGGTGTATTCGACCATAAAGTTGGCAATGGCCATGTGTCCGACATGTATCGGGTTGAATGATCCAAAGTAGAGTCCGGTTTTTATCATGATTTTGGTTTCTAATAACAAGTTTACATTGAATATCAGCTTCTGGCGGCTTGCGGCTCGCAACTGGCAAGAAATTCCCTGATACGCTTTTCTGCTTCTTCGAACGCGATTTCTAAATGTTCGTTAATGATGATCAAGTCGAACTGGCTGGCAAAAGTCAATTCATACTCGGCTTTTGCAATCCTTTTTTCAATCACTTCCAAAGAATCAGTCGATCTTGAAACCAACCGGTTTCGCAATTCTTCCACCGAAGGAGGCTGAACAAACACGGCCAAAGCTTCATTGCCGTAATACTTTTTGATGTTGCAACCGCCAACCACATCCACATC